>DASWXG010000537.1:0-2743 GCA_036405615.1 Prosthecobacter sp.
TTCATCGCGGCTTGAGCTTGTTCATTGTCCGGCATGTCCACAAAGCCGAAACCGCGCGAGCGGCCCGTTTCGCGGTCCATCACCACACGGGCGCTGGAGACATTGCCATACGCGGCAAATTCGCCACGGAGTTCATCATCAGTCACGCTGTAAGCAAGATTGCTGACGTATAAGTTCATTGAAGGGTCTGTGTCTTGAGCCGCCACGGAAGCACAAAGCCGGAAGCCTCCCTGTGGCGTGAGGGCATGCCGCCGGATCGCCTTCGCACAGTATGACGATGGACGATTGACGGAAAATAGGCGGCTGAAATTCGCCTGTCAATTCTCCCGAAAGGGACAAACAGGCCGGACAGCCCTTGTCACCCGCGGCACGCGCGGCAAAATCCGGGATGGAAACACCCCCTTCCCTCCCCCGGCTCGCCAGCCAGAGCGGCGGACTTCCCTCCGCCGTCCGCTGGTCCCAGCTCCTGCTGGCAGACCGCCTGCAGCCTGGCGACTGTGTGCTGGACGCCACCGCCGGCAATGGTCATGACACCCTCTTTCTCGCCCGCTGCATCAGCCCCGCCGGCCATGTTTATGCTGTGGACGTACAGGCCGCCGCTGTGGCGGAAACCCGCCGTCGGCTGATCGAAGCCGGGGTGGCGGAGACCGCCTTCACCGTCGTGCAGACCGGCCATGAAAACATGTCCGCCGTCATCCGCCCGGAGCACCAAGGCCGCCTTGCCGGGATCATGTTTAACCTGGGGTATCTCCCCGGCTCGGACAAAACCGTCATCACCCACACTGAGACCACCCTTGCAGCCATTCATACTGCTCTGGACCAGATCCGCCCCGGCGGCCTGCTCACCATTGCTGTCTATCCCGGCCATGAAGGTGGCAACCAGGAGCAGAAAGCAATTGCCGAATGGGCTGCAGCTCTGCCGCCGCGCAGTTTCGAGGTGCAGCACCTGCGCCCTGTCAACCGCAGCGCCAGCCCGCCGGAATGCTGGGTCATCTGGAAGACAGCTCCTCTGACGGCGGCCGTGAAGACCGGACATCCGCGTTAGAACCGCTGCCGCCGCGCGAACGGGAGGTCACCTCTTCAAACCGGCGTTCATACTCCTCGTGGTTGGTCCCCATCAGGCGGTCCCACACGTTGAAATACAGCCCGTAATTTCCGCGCATCTTTTCGTGATGCATGATGTGGTTCGTCGGTGTGTTCAGAAAGTAACGCAGCGGCGTCCGCATCAGCCAGCGCGGATGAATCTCATACCCTGTGTGGCCCAGAATGTTAAAGGAGATCTGCCACAGCATGAACAGGCCGAAGGCATACACGTGCATCGGAAGTGTGAAGGCCAGCAGCGGGAAGATCAGCGCCTGGACCACTGCCTCCAGCGGCGCAAAAGAGTAGGCCGCCCAGGGTGTCGGATTGTGAGAAAGGTGATGCACCCGGTGAAACCAGCGGAACAGGCGACGGTGATGCATCAGCCGGTGAGTCCAGTAAAACCACGCATCGTGAATGACAATCGCGCACCCGATGCTGACCCAAAACCACACCATGCCGTAACGGTCCAGCTTGCCATACAACAACGTCCACCCCTGCCTTTTTGCATAGATGGTTGCCGCGCCCACCAGGCCAAAGATCAGCATGGACAAAAGCGAATAACCAATCTCCCGCCATACCTCACGTCCCTTAGGAAACTTGGCAATGATCTTGCGCGGAAACCAGCTTCGCTTGAACAGCCAGTAACCCAGCACCCAGGCCAGCCCCGCGAACAAAAAGTATCGCACGCCCAGGCCCACCGTGCTGCCGTAGGTCAGCTCCCAAAAATTCAGCGGCTGTCGGGCAAGAACCATTCCCCTCAAACGCCCCTTGCGCCCCCATCCTTCCGCCAGATGCACCTTTTGTTTGCCCCCAGCGAGCTACTCATCCGACTTCCGGCACTGGCAAGAGCGCACCTGATCGCGCCATCTTTGCGGTTTCCAGGTCGTCCGCCAGCGCCTCGTTTTCAGCCGTCAACCGGATCACTTCGGCACGCAGAGCTTCCGTATGTGACACCTGGTCGATCAGCACCTGCACTCCGGCGTTGCGATCCTCCGCCTCAGCCAGACGATATTCCAGTTCCGCAATGCGCGCATTCAGCCGCTGCTGTGTTTGCATCGCCTCTGACACCGCCACGCGCAGATGGTCAGAGACTTCGACCTCGGCAGGCCGCGCAGCCGGAGTCTCGGTTTCCGCTTCTCCCACCGCCCGCACATCTGCCGCTTCCAGTTCCGCCAGTGCAGCATCCAGTTGTGCCTGCACTTCCGCCAAACGCGCCTCCGCCATCTGCTGCAAGGTGGAGTGGGCTGCACGCAACTGCACCCGCTCCACTTCCAGCGACTCTGCCCGGAGTTGCCATTCCCTGAGCGCCTCATCCCGCGCAGCGACATTCGCGGATGTCTCGGTTTCCTGCACCATCCGCTGCTCCTGGGCTTTCAAGACCAGTTCGCGACTGTCCTGCAATTGCCTTGCCAGATCCTGTGCACGTGTGGTGATGAGCGACAGCGACTGCTCCAGCGCTTTCACCTTTGCCGTTTCTTCCGCCAGCGTTCTCTCGATTTCCGCAGCCCTTTTGGCTTCCCACTCCAGACGCACATCCTCCTCCTGCTTTCGGTTCAGCAGTGCCTCCAGCTCTTCTCGGCGCTGGCGCATTTCCCCCTCGCGGCGGGTCATGGCATTCAGGTGCAGGGCCAGCCGGCTTTCCGTCGCCTCATGCTCCTGC
>DASWXG010000538.1:0-3749 GCA_036405615.1 Prosthecobacter sp.
TCCGGCGTCTATGTGCTGATCCAGCAGCGCCAGGAGGTTACTGCGGAATTCGCCGCGCAGATGCAGCCGCGAAAGATGTATGGACCGGGCTCGATGAAACCTGCTCCCTCCGGCCTGGTCGCTCAGGCCGACTACCCGAAAGGCCAGTCAGCCCAGGAGGCGCTGAAGAATTTGCAGCTTCCGGGCGGGTTCAAAGCGGAGCTGATCGCTGCAGAGCCGGATGTGGTGCAACCCATCGCCATGTGCTGGGATGAGCGCGGTCGTCTCTGGGTGATCGAGGGTAACAGCTACCCGAAACCCCGCGAGCCCGGGGCCGGTCAGGATCGCATCCTGATCTTTGAGGACAAAGACGGTGATGGCATCTTTGAGACACGCAAGGTCTTTGCCGAGGGCATCAGCCTGGCCAGCGGTATCGAGATCGGTTTCGGCGGTGTCTGGGTCGGTGCGGCTCCGTACCTCATGTTCATCCCGGATGCGGATCGCAACGACGTGCCGGATGAATCCTATGCGCCGCTCAAGGACTATCCGAACGTCCCGGGTCTGAAGTTCACTGCCTATGCCCTGCTGGATGGCTGGGGCTCCCAGGATACTCATGAGACGCTGAACAGCTTCATCTGGGGGCCGGACGGCTGGATGTATGGCTGTCATGGTGTCTTTACACACTCAAAGGTAGGCCGTGTGGGCGCGCCGGAGGGACAGCGCATCCCCCTGAATGCCGCCGTGTGGCGGTACCACCCCGTGAGGCATGTTTTCGAAGTCTTCGCCCACGGCACCAGCAATCCCTGGGGTCTGGATTATGACCAGAACGGCGAGTTCTTTGTGACCGCCTGTGTCATCCCGCATCTGTATCACATCGTGCCCGGGGCACGCTATTTCCGGCAGGCAGGGCAGCACTTCAATCCCTACACCTACGACGATATCAAGACCATCGCGAATCACTCCCACTTCGCAGGCAGCATCTGGTCCAATGCCCACTGGGGCGCACGCAAGGAGGGCGGTGCCGTGGCCGATGATACCAACCAGGCAGGGGGAGGCCATGCTCACTGCGGTCTGGCCATTTATCAGAGCAATCAGTTTCCCGTAGAGTATCGCAACCAGCTCTTCTTTGGCAACCTGCACGGGCATCGCCTGGTGACGAACTACCTCGACCCCAAAGGCAGCACCTACATCGGCCGTCATGGCAGTGACTTCATGCGGGCCAATGACATGAACTTCATTCCGGTGACGCAAAAGGTCGGCCCCGATGGCTCTCTTTACGTAAGTGACTGGAGCGACAAACAGGTCTGCCATCGCGGCAGCAACGCGATTGAAATGTGGGACCGCAGCAACGGGCGCATCTATCGGATTAGTTATGGCGAGAGGGGCGCGGGCACTCCTGCCCGCACTGAAAAGAATGGCGGCGAAGCCGCGAAGGGAAATGAAGCGGACAAGAGTGTCCGCGCTCCTCTCTTCCCTCGTGCGCCGTTTGATCTCAGCAAGGAGAGCGATGAATCACTTGCGAAGCAGGCAGCCCAAACGGAGAACGAGTGGTTCTCCCGCATGGCGCGGCGGGTGCTAACTGAAAGGGCTTCTGCCAAACAAATAAGCAAGGCTGAAGAGTTGATCCGGGATCTGGAAAAGCCTCGTTCTGTCGCTGATGAACTGAGGGCTCTTTGGCTGACGGCGGCGCTCTTCCCAGATCAGCCTTTCCAAAAGATCGATGCTGCGGATGCGGGCGAACATGTCAGGGCATGGCAGGTTCGGTTGGCCTCACAAAATCAGAGCCAGATTACTCCGGTCGCCAAAACGGCCAATCCCTATGAGGGTGCGACACTCGAATTGATGCTTGATCCAGGATTCCTGGAATCTGCAAGCAAGGACCGCTCTCCGGTTGTCCGTCGTGAGCTGGCCTCCGCTCTGCAACGCCTGCCTGAAAGCCAGCGTTCCGGCACCGCCGCGGCTCTCCTCCAGCACGCCGAAGACAAGGACGATCCCTACATTCCCTTGCTGATCTGGTATGGCATCGAGCCGGTCGTGGGCGCGGATGCCAAGGCTGGTCTGGAGCTGGCCAAGGCCTCCAAGATGCCGAAGGTGACCGAGTTCATCTATCGTCGCCTGGGGGCGGAATCGGCAGGTCGCACGGCTTTGTTAGGCATCGCCGCTGAATCCACGGATGCAGCCCAGCGCGAGATGCTGCTGCGCACCGTGGTGGAGTCGGCCAGGGCCGGGAGCAAGGTTGCTCTGCCAGACAACTGGGCGGCCCTGCAGGCCAAGCTGGGAAGCTCACCTTTGATCTCTGAGCTGGAAGCCTTCATGGGCATCGAGACCCGCATCGCCCAATACCGTGAGGTGCTGGCTTCCCAAACCTCTTTGGCTCAGCGTGAGGCTGCACTGCGCATCCTCCTGCAGGTGCGGGATGCCCAGACGGCGGAGATCCTCCACACCTTGATCCAAAAGGAGGACCCGGCGCTGACCCGCCGTGCCGTGCAGGCTCTGGCCACCCTGCCGCATCCTGGTACGCCGGTGCTGCTGATTCAGCAGTTCGACCGCTTCAATCCCGCGACGAAGAACGATGCCATCAGCACCCTGGCCACGAACCCAGCCGGTGCAAAAGCGCTGCTGACGGCCGTGAAGGACAAGAAGATCCCGAACTCCCTGCTGTCCCCCTTCCTGGCGCGCCAGATGGACACGCTGAAGGATGATGCCGTGAAGGCCCTGATCAAAGAGGTTTGGGGTGATCTGAACGCGCCCAAGGCCGATCTGGAGCAGAGAAAGGTGAAGTTCCGCACCACCCTGTCTGCCGCGGCTTTGGCCCAGGCCGATGCGGCCAAAGGTAAGATGATCTTTTCCGCCACCTGCGGCACCTGTCACCGCCTTTTTGGCGAGGGGCAAAACGTCGGCCCGGACCTCACCGGATCGAATCGAGGCAACCTGGATTATTTGTTGGACAATGTGTTAGACCCGAACGCGGTGATCGGAAAGGACTACCAGCTCAACATCTTTGAACTCAATGATGGCCGCATCGCCAGCGGCGTGATCAAAGAGGAAACCGCCGCCTCGTATCGTGTGGCCCTGCCGGGCGGCATCGAGCAGGTGGTGACCAAAGCAGAGATCAAAAAGCGCACGCTCTCACCGATGAGCACCATGCCGGAGGGCCTCTTCGATGCCCTGCCTGCGGCGTCCCTGCTGGACTTGGTGAAATATCTGCAAAGCGGCACCAGCGGCGGTGCCCAGGAGAAATGGATCGTCCCCGGAGCGATCGAAGGGGAGTCCCTCAAAGACAAAACCAAGGCCACGGGTGGCAGTGTGCGGACTCAGCCGATGGGTGGTTTTAAGGCAGGTCAGTGGAGCGGCAACGACCACCTCTGGTGGACCGGCGGCAAGGTGGGGGACAAACTGACCGCCACCTTCTCCACCGCGAAATCTGGCAAACAAAAAGTGTATGCGGTTTTCACCAAGGCCCCGGATTACGCCATCGTGACCCTCCGTGTGGATGGGAAGGCCAGCGGCCTCGGTGATCTGGACCTGTATGATCCTGCCGTGGTGAATACCCAGGAAGAACTGCTGGGTGAGTTCGACCTAGCCAAGGGTGAACACACTCTGGAGATCACGATTCAAGGCCGCAACGCCTCCTCCCGTTCTGGGATGATGTTTGCCCTGGATTACCTGCGGGTGGAGTGAGGAGAAGTCGGTTTGCCGCGAGCCCCCATTCGCTAGGGGCATAGCGCCGAAAAAAGTTTCCAAGTTCCGTGTATAAGGTGGAAACTTTT
>DASWXG010000539.1:0-2658 GCA_036405615.1 Prosthecobacter sp.
GCCTGACCGCCCAGCCCTCTCGCAAGTGGGCCATTTCGTGAAGAATGACCGCCTTCAGTTCTTCATCACTCACCACTTCCATCAGCCGCGTGGTCACCACTATCCCGCGAATGTAAACCAGGGCGAAGGCATTCGCATGCGGGGTGGTTGCGAGCCAGACATACCGGGGGGTGACACCGGAGGTAACGGAAGCCTCCGCCACCACCCTTGCCAGCCGTTCTTTCTGCGGGTGGGCATCTGAAAAAAGCCGCATGACAGGGGGCATCCAGATACCGGAGACAATCACGGCGATGACGGCTATGCCTCCGGCGGCCCGCCATCCGTCTGCCGCCTGCATCTCCTCTGGCATGGTAAACAGAAGCCATAAAAAAAGGCCCAGCGCGCCACCTTGCACCAGCAGGGTCCAGGCCATCTGGCGAACCCACACGCCCCAGGTGTAACGAGGCTCAATTTCCCTGACTGCAGGGTAGCTGCCGAGCAAGAGCGCCAAAATCAGTCCAAGCACCCACCACAGGCCATTGTCATCGGGAAAACACACACCCCATAGCAGACCCGCCGTTGGCAACAGCCCCACCCAACCGGCCAGCTGTACCTGCCGGGCGGGCCAAAGCAGGCGCGCCCGCTCTGTCCAGTGCTGCCCCAGATTGCGACGCCATGGGGACAACGCCAGATGGCTGGCCAGGATCATCAAAAGCGTGATGCCTGCAAAACCGCCAATCAGAAAGAGCCACCGGGGATCCATGAGAACGCATCAAATCCTTTAGGAAAACGCAATGTCAACCCCGCTTCGCCCGATCTGTTTTCCCGCACATCCGGCCAAAAAAATGGAACAATCATGACAAAGGTTGCAGTCCCCGTTTGTCCTGCCAGGATGGGCCTTCCCCATGCCAGCCGATCCCCTCAGCCAGCGCCTTTTTGCCAGTGTTTCAGCGGACTTTTTCCGCCCGCTGGTGCGCCCCTCCGCGCCTGTCTATGTGGACGGTGCCGAGCGCCTGATCCAGGAAGCTGGCGAGGCCGGGCGCCTCCCCCAGGCGGATGCCCTGGCCATCCTCCGTGAGGTCCTTTCGCAGAACCCCCAGGTGGCTCTGCTGGAAGACGAAGGCGGCGGCCTGCAAGACATCCGTGCCCGCGCCGGAAAACTCTTCAACCAGATGCTGCAGGTGCGCTGGATCGAAGATCAGGCCGTCAGCCTCAATGAACGCTGGGTGGTCATCTCCCCCTCTCTGCGGCCTCTGATGCGGATGCTGGAAGACCTGGCCGAAACCGAAGTGGCCGAACTGAAGAGCTTTGCCGACACCTTGCGCGGCGTCTGCTCCAGCCTGGAACAGCGGGATTCGCTGAATCCGCACGCTGTCTCCCCCAATGACATGCGCAGCGCGGTTCATGATCTGCTGCAGCGCATGGAACAGGCGATCCTCCAGCTCCACGCGGTGGAGAAGCTCATTCATAATTTTGAGCGCCGCCAGCGGATGACCGAATCCGGGGCGGAGACCTTGCGGGTGTTTTATCACGACTTCCATGAAGGCCAGCACATGGTCTGCTATGATGTGCTGCGCAGCGGAGGTCTGCTGCCCCGGCTCCAGCGGGCGCGAATCCGCGTACGGGACGCGGCTGAAAACATGCTGATCATCCAGCACCTGTCCGATGGCATTCGCGAAAACCGCCCGCATCTGGAGGAGAACGATGCCTGGGAACTCGCCTCCGCCCAGCTCCAGCGGCTGGAAAAACAGCTTTCGGGCCTGCGTTCCCGTGCCGAGGCCATTGATGCCCGTGTGGCGTCCTTCAACCGGCTTTCTGTCCAGCGCTACCGCTACCAGTCTGAACTGCGGGGCAGGCGTCCGGACATGATCAAAAAGTACTGCGAAGCGGTGAACGCTCTGCATCGCGGTGCCAAGTTCAACGACCTGAAGATGGAGCCCGACTTTGCCCTGGCCACTCCGGAAGTGGACTTCTTCTACGGCATTGCCTCCCTGGCCCGCCCGCGCCGTGGCCGCCAGCCTGTCGCACTGGAGCTGGGAGAATCCCTCTCTGCCGAAGACGAAGCGGCCGATCTTGAACGCCTGCGCCAGCGGCAGAAATTTGCCCTCACGCCTCACCGGGCCGCACGCCTGGTGGCGCGGCTCATGGAAGAGCATGGCAACGGCGTGACCACTGAAACGTTCACCCTGACCTCCGCCGAGGAACTTCTCGATCTCATGGCCGCCGCCGCCTACCACCATGGCGTGGACGCCGCCACCGGCAAAGAGCAGCGCTGGAAGATCGACAGCAGCAGCCGTGAACATTCCCTGACCCCTGAAAACATTCCCCTCGACGCCCAGGCTGGCTGGCGTGTCGAACGCTTTGCCCTTGCCCGCCCCTCATGAGTTCCCTTCCCTGGCCATCCTTCTGGGCCAACGTGCCCGAACGCGACCGTTCTCCTCTCCGCGATGTGCTGGCGGATCTGCTCCGCTATGGTGTCATCCTTGGCGACGAAGGCAGCGGCCGCGATGCCTATCTTTTTGTCCGCGACCAGTATCCAGACCATGTGCGGGACTATCTCTCGCCGCTCGGCCTGGAACTGATCATTGATCATGAACCGCCGCTGATCCAGGCACGCCCGGTGCCTGAAGAGTGCCACCTTCTGGCCACCTTCACCAAGGATGAAACCCTGCTCGTCCT
>DASWXG010000540.1:0-4416 GCA_036405615.1 Prosthecobacter sp.
GGTAGTTGCCTTCAGACTCATCCAGGCCCTTCACCGCAAGGGCAGCCGCCTTGGCACCAACCGGAACGTCTGCATAGGTGCCTGGTGTGCTGGTTTCTTTTTCCCACTGGTATTCCAGCTTGGGGTTGCCGCCTGCCACAACCGTGGTCTTGCCGGAAGCTTTGGCTGCAACAAAAAGAACACCGCCGGTTTCAGCAGAAGGCTGCTTCAAAATCACCGGTTGGGAGTTCACCTTCAGCACGGCCGCCTTGCTCTTGATTTTAGTGCTGGTGAGAAGGCTGTTAATTTCCACCACGTAGTTGCCCGCATTTTGCCACTGGGCGCCTTCCACCGTTTCGTTCCCAGCAGTTGCAGCCGCAATGACATAGCTGCTCTCCGTTGCTCCGGGGATTTCCACATTGTTCTTAAACCACTTATACTCCACGTTATCCGTCGTACTATCTGGAGTGAGAGTGACCGCAAATGTCACACCACCACCCTGGCTCACCGTAGCGGAGACGGGCTGACCATTGGTGGCGATTTTAGGACGCACATAGACCTTAAGGGTAATATCCGGTGAATCCACTGTTGGTGCCGGAGAGCCATCACGCTCAGTCACCAAGACGTAATAAACACCCGCATGATCCGCCTTCGCACCAGTGATCTTGAGATTGGGGGTCGAAGATCCGCTGATGCCAGCACCGTCGCTCACATTGCCTCCAACGCCGCCCCCGGAAGGCCTCTTTTTCCACTGGTAGGTCAGGTACTTGCCAGCGACATCCGTGGAAGCGGTAATGCTCAGCGTGATGGCAAGTCCGTCGCGGACTTCCTTGGTGTCAGGGCCTGTAGGCAGGTGCACAACCGGATCCGCAAAAGCGCTCAATGCCGACAAAGCAAAGGCGCCCAGCAGTCCGGAAAAAACAGAGGGCTTGGGGAATTTCATGAATGAAATGGAAGGCAGGGTGGCGGGAGTAGCCCGCGATAATGCGGGATTCGGCATACAATGACAATACAAAAATGTGCTTCTTTTATCACCGCCCTTGAAGCAATTGCTGATTGCACGAGATGAGTGTTTTTCTGAATCACGGGCTGCTTTAAGCCTATTCAGAGGCCCGATGCAGTCGCAAATGTCCGTCCGGTTAATCTCATCGCGTGAGATTTATCCCGCTTTTAGCCTGGATAATCCCAGCATACCAACACTCGATTCGGGGCAGGTGTTTTGCGTGCTGTGGCAGCCCTACCCTCTCGTTTTCTTGCCTCTCGTTAGCGGCACTTACTTCGCTTTCGGTAAAATTCCGACGTTTAAAGTTTTAAAAAAATTAAATTCCCACTAGACAAGAAGGAATAAGCCGATAAATCCCTACTTATTGAGAGTGGATTCTGTGAGGCGTCAAAACCAGCAGATCCGTCCGGGTGCAACCTGTTCCAGGCCAGCCGGCTTTCAAGATTTTCAGACGTCTGATCCCTACCTGGGAAGGACGGTTTTTTTGTCACCCGGAAGCAATTCCGACATCGGCCTGATGACCCGGCGAAGGGAGTTTTGAGCCAAGCTTATCAACCCGCGGGAAGTCCCTGCCCACATGGCAGCGCCTTCCGGCAGCTTCTCAACGCTCCAAAATGAAACTTCAAAGAACCAACGTGTTCACGCTCGCCGCCTCGGCGCTGCTGGCACTGCAGGCAGCCGTGGCTGCGCCTGTGACGGCACCTGCCGACGGCGACATCTTTCTTGGCGTCCGCGCGAGCGGCGGCCAGGGATCCGGCGTCTCCTACCTTGCCAAAGTCGCCAATGATACCGCGCTCAGGGGCGCTGCTCCCGGCTCTCCGGTAAGCCTCGGCAACTACGCGGCAGACCTGGAGGCCACCTTCGGCAGCAACTGGCAGACCCGCAGCGACCTCTTTTGGGGGTTCTTTGGAGCTCGAAACTCTGCCAGCCCGTCTGTATATGCCTCCCGCGCTCAAAGTCCTGTGGGGACCCCTGCGGGTGACTTCAATGCCCTGGCCACCAACGCTCGCGTGGCCACTAAAAACCAGATTATCAGTGTGGTCACGGCTTATCAAGGCCTGCAGGCCACCACAGGCAATGCTGCCGCCGGTGTCCAGACCAACAATTCCAGCTCCGGCAGCTACAACCAGCAAATCGCCGGCGGCACCACCAGCTTTGGTACGCTGAGCCAATGGACGGATATCGAAGGCAACTTTGGTGCAGGTGCTGCAGGAACAGCTCTGGACCTCTTCCGCCTGTCCGGCACCACCCAGCAGGGTGATGTGGTCAACCGCATTGGCACCTTTTCCATCACCAATACGGGCGCACTCAGCTTCTCGGCGGCTCCGGTGCTCAACCAGGTGACGCTGAAGCAGATCCAGTACAGTGTACAGGAAGACGCCACTTCGGTGACCGTCACCTTCGTGCGTTCTGGAGACCTCACCGCTGCAGGTACGGCCACTTTTGCCGTGAATGGCGGCACCGCCGTCGCGGGAACCGACTACACGGCCCCCGCAAACCTGCAGGTCAGCTTTGCCGCCAACGAGGCGGAAGCCAGCGTGGTCATCCCGGTGGTCAACCGCACGGGCTACATTGGCAGCCGCGCCTTCAACGTTTCTCTGGTCAGCGCCAGCAACGGGTTCACCGTCCGCGCACCGGAAGCGGCCACGGTGACCATTACAGATGCGGATCCTGCCAGCACGCTGGCTTTCGCAGAAACGGCGATCACCCTTCAGCAGGGACTTCAAAACCAGGCTGTTGTCACGGTGAGCCGCACGGGCGTGCAGACCGGCAGCGTTTCCGTTCAAGTCTCCGCCACCGGCGGCACCCTCACGGCAGGTACGCACTACACCTTCACCAGCCCGGCCACCCTGACTTTCCTCTCGGGTGAGGCGAGCAAGAGCGTCACCATTCCGCTGACCGCCAATGTGATTCCGGGAACCATCCAGCTGTCCTTGGGCAGCGTGACCGGCAGTGCCGCACTGGGTGCCGCCTCCAGCGCCACCGTCACCGTTCAGCCAAATGCCGGAACCATCGCCTTCGCCGCAGCCTCCCAGCAGGTCTCTTCTGCAGCGACTTCGGTCAATCTCACACTGAACCGCACCGGCGGCAGCGCGGGCGCTGTGACGGTGGACGTTTCCGCCAGCAGCGAAACCCTCGTCAGCGGCACCCACTATACATACACGAATCCCACCACAGTGACTTTTGCCGAAGGCGCCACCACCGCCTCCACCACAGTGCAGCTGAGCAACCCTGTCGCTGGTGACCTGGTCCTGACCCTGTCCAACCCCACCGGTTTTGCCACTCTGGGCACCCAAGCCAGCACCACCATCCAGGTGACTGGCTCCCCGGGCGCAGTGGCTTTCGCCGCCGCCGAGTTCAGCTTCAATGAAGAAGCGGGTATCGTGAACATTCCCCTCGTCCGCACTGGCGGCACGGCTGGCAGCGTCACTGTCAACGTGGCCAGCACCCCAGGCACGGCCTCTGCGGCCGACTTCACTCTGAGCGTCACAGAAGCCACCTTTGCCGACGGCAGCGCCACCGCGCAGTTCCCGGTGAACCTGGTTGCCGACACGGTGAAAAACGAGCCCAATGAAACTTTCACCCTGACCCTGAGCAACCCGGCTGGCGGTGCCACCCTCGGCACTCAGCAGACCGCCGTGGTGCGCATCCTGGACCTGGACGCCGTCAAGCCCACCGTGGTTGTGACCGCCCCCAAAGCCAACGCCAAGCTGACAGCTGCTGCCGAGAACGAAGTACGCGTCACCGGCACTGCCAAGGACAACAAAGGTGTGGCCAAGGTGGAAGTGCAGATCAACAACGGCCCTTTCGAAGAGGTGCAGCCTAACATTGATGCCAAAGGCGTGTTCAACTTTGACCACCCGGTCGTCGCCGTTCCTGGCAACAACGTGGTGGGCGTGCGTAGCACCGACTACCGCGGCAACGTGTCCCTTCTGGCCACCCGCAGTTTCCTTTACGATGATCCCTTCACCCCCATTGCTGGTGTCTATACCGGTCTGGTGACAGCGTCGGGCGAAACTCCGAACACCAACAGCACCGAAGGTCTGGTGTCCATTACGGTGGTGGCCAAAGGCACCTTCACCGGCAAGCTCACCATCGACAGCTTTACCCTCGCCTTCTCCGGCAGCATCGCCAATTCCGGTGCAGGCCAGTTTGGCAAGGTGCCCGCCGCAACGGTGGATCTCGTCCGCAAAGGCAAGACCCCGCTGAAGCTGGCCCTGCAGTTTGACCTGGCAAAGACCGGCAACTCCCAGCGTGTCACCGGCACCCTGGTGGACGGCTCCATCACCTCCTCTCTGTCTGCGGACCGCGCTCTTTACACCAACAAGAAAGCCCCTGCGGCTCCTTTTGCCAATCCTGTTCCATCCCTGGTGACCACCTACACTGTCCTCTTCAAGGCACCGGTGGAGGCTGGAAACATCCCCAAAGGCGAC
>DASWXG010000541.1:0-2324 GCA_036405615.1 Prosthecobacter sp.
ATCAATAAGGGACTGCCATATCTGGCAGGAAGAGGTTATGTTTGGGATTGTTACAGGATGGAGGCATGATCCTGAATCCACAGACGAGGAGATGGATTCTGCTTATGGTGGCATGCTTTTTTCTATTCTGGACCCAGCCATTGCTGAACGTGCTCTAATGAATTGCTTGGAACAAATTTCAGAACTTTCCCCGGAGCTGGTGTTCATGGTTCTGGACTCTGTAAACAATCATTTGTTATTTGGCCTAGAGCGCCCGATGCGAAGGAATGCCGTGGCAATTTTTTCGAGATATAAGAAGGAGCTGCGTGAGAAAAGCACCCATTTTAAAGATGAGATGTCCAGGCAACAATATAACTTACGGCTTGGTTATGTGTTGTCTGAAGAATAAGTTAGCTCAAGAGCCATAGTGGTGACCAACGTGTCAGCACATGGACTATCGGTCATTCTGCCGTGGTCTCAGGCAACCTTTGAAGCTGGCGGGACAACGTAGATGATCCGAAGAGTCGCCTGTTTTCGCATTGAAGGGGCCGGTCCGTTGTTCGGTTGTCCGGCTCATCCTCATGAAATACTTGTGCCCAGCCTGGCTGTTTTTGCCCTTTCTCCTCCTCAGTTGCCAGTCGCCGGAGGCCCAGAGTTTAGGGGCCGGAGTGGCCACGGCCGGGGCTTTGGTGGTCGCCGTGCCCCTGGCGCCTGCCGCAGGAGCTTATCATCTGCTGAGTGGGACCGGCGCGAGGGAACGGAAGTCGGAGCGGGTCAGGGGCGCACAGCAGGAACCCCTCTGGCAGCAGCGTTGCCGTGACCTTGCGGCACGAAGTCCGCAGCGGGATGCCAGGAGGGCGTTTTCGTCCGGCAAAATGGCCTTCCTGACATTTCGCCCGGAGATCGCCGAAGTCAGGATTGGAAATGCGGGATACAGGATGAAAAATCCGGCACAGAATGCGGACATCATCCGCAGCAGCCCCTTGCTGCGGCAGTTGATGGAACTGACCAGCGCTTATTCGGTCGCCCAGAGCGGCGATCTGGCCTGGACGGAGGAATTCAAGCGTTACGTCCACGCTTCAGGAGACTACCGGGAGGCATTCAACGCGGAGATGTATCGGCTGATCAAAAAGAGCCGTCCCGATCACCCTCTGCTGCCGCACCCGCTGACGATGCATTGAAGGAGAAAAAGGCACGCTGGTGATTTGGAGGGAATACTGAAGGCGTTTTGATGGTCGAACGGCCAAGTTGATGGACGGACAAACGGTGTCCGGCGCCGTCGCGCAAGAGTGGACCTGCTGCGAAAAGCCTGTTGCGAATCATAGGGAGCGCGGCTAGCTCCTTGTGAAATCAACAAGATGCGCCCGTAGCTCAGTGGATTAGAGCACCGGATTTCTAATCCGATGGTCGTTGGTTCGAATCCAACCGGGCGTGCTCTGACTTCTTTTCCTGGAACGTCTGTCTACCAGCGTTCCCAGGCCCAGTGGAGGCCGCAGAGAGAAATCAGGAGAAGGACGGGCTGGCAGATGCGGCGCTGATACCAGACTCGTTTCCACCAGGGTGCGAAAACCAGCAGGAGAAGACCGATGAGCGCCAGCTGACCCAGTTCAATGCCCAGGTTGAATCCAAAGAGGGCCGACACGGGGCTGCTGCGGATGTTTTGGGCCTGAACCAGGCTGTGGGCAAAGGCGAGTCCGTGGATGCCGCCAAAAATCAGAAGGGTGAGGGGACGCCAGCGTTCCAGCTTGCCTGGCAGAAAACTTTCGGCGGCCAGAGCTGCGATGCTGAGGCCCACGGCGATTTCCACCCACCTGACAGGCACTTCCAGGCCGGTAAAAATGACGATCCCGAGCATGGCTGAGTGCGCCAGGGTAAACAGAGTCGTCTGGATCAGAAGCGCGGGCAGCGTTCGGGAAAGAAAAAACAGGCCGATGATCAGGGCCATGTGGTCAGGGCCTTCCGGCACGATGTGACGGAAGCCGGTGACAAGTTCGTGGCAGAAGATATCGAGGTTCCAGGTGCTGGCCAAAAGGGGCGGCAGGTCCTTCAGCCCGGCCAGGACAAGGGCGGACAGGGCCAGCAGAGGATGGAGGCTTTTCAGCATGGAAAGGGGAGGGGCGTATCCTAACGCAACGGCCGTGCGGTAGCTGGCTATTTTTCTCTTTTCAGAGGCAGGCGGGAGCGCCTTGATGGCCGGATGTCTCATCGAATCCATGATCTGCCGGAGGATGACCGCCCTCGTGAACGCTTGCTGCGGCTAGGCCCCGGTGTGCTGACAGATGCTGAACTGCTCGCCATCTTTATCAATACAGGAGTCAAAGGGGAGAATGCCATCCAGGTGGCCC
>DASWXG010000542.1:0-1736 GCA_036405615.1 Prosthecobacter sp.
GATCTTCGCGGCCTTCAGAGTGATCCGGAATGCTCGCCGCCTCCGCCTGCTTGTTCAAAGTACGAAACAACGGACGTACCAGCCCCACCGTGAACACCAGCGGTGCCAGCGTGCGCAGGCTGCGGTAGGGATAACGACGGAACAGCTTCTTCGGCAGCACTTCCAGCAAGATCAGGAAAACAGGGAGCGACAGAGCAAAGGCGATGAAATAGCCCCACGGGCCGGACACGCGCACCAGCTTCCAGGCAATGATCACAAAGGCCATCAGATTGGTGATGTGGTTGGTCACCGTGATGGCGCCCAGCAGCGCATCGCGGTCTTCCACCAGCGGCAGCAGCTGCCCCGCCCGGCGGTCCCCTTCCCCTGCCGCATGGCGGACACGCACACGGCTCACGGCAATCACCGCGCTCTCCAGCCCCGAAAGGGCAAAGGACAGCGCCAGGGCCACGGCGAGCAGCAGCACCCAGGTCATTTCGTTTCGCCCTCCGGCAGAGGTTTTTTCAGGCGAAGTTCCACCTGCTGCACACGGGCCCGCACCACACGGCGGACTTTCAGATCCGCATCTTCCAGATGCACCCGTTCACCTGGCTTAGGCAGATGCCCGAGCTGGTTGAAAACAAAACCGCCGATGGTGTCCAGCCCGGCAGACTCAGGCACCACGAGACCCAGGGTGGACATGACGTCATCAATGCGCGTGCCGCCTTCCAGCAGATACCGGCCGCCGCCCAGGTCGCGGATTTCGGCATCCTCCCCCTGCCACGGAGCGGCTTCATAGAGCAGCCAGTCGGCGATTTCATCCTGGCTGATCATGCCTTCCAGACCGCCGTATTCATCCACGATGAGCACCGGCTGCGAGGTCTCCAGCAGATGTGCATCCAAGGCATCCAGCACGGGCATCGTCTCCGGCACAAAGGCTACGGGGCGCAGCATGTTGGCCCAGGCCGGCCTGCCTGCGAGCCGCCACGCCTGCGTATCGATCACCCCTTCGACGACATCCGGTGTCTCGCCATACACCACCACATAACGGCCGGCAGAATGCTCCAGGGTAGACAGCACCTTCTCCGGTTTGTCAAAGGCGCTCATCAGGGTGATGTCCACGCGCGGCACCATGCAGTCGCGCACGGTAAGGCGCTCGATCTCCAACGCCTCGCGGATCATGGCCGACTCGGCCGGGTCCAGCAGCCCCTGCTCCTCGCGCATTTCCACCAGTGTTTCAAACTCATCCCGCGTGATGCGCATGCGGGTCTTGATGCCCTGCGGCACAATCTGCCGGATGAGCGCATCGGTAGCGCGGTCAGCAAAGGTGGTGATAGGGTCCAGGATATTGCGCAAAGGATGCAGCAGGCGCAGGCTGCCCAGCAGTACGGTGGAAGGCGCGCGCGCTGCGAGGAACTTTGGAATGACATCTCCCACCAGCACCGTGGCCACAAACAGCAGCGTGGCCGCCAGCCAGGGATTCCACCCCAGGCTGCGCATGGGGCCGGAAACCAGGTGCAAACCCAGGGCCGCAAGGGCGAGGTTCAGCGTGGCGGAAAGAAGCAGGGTGCGGTGCAACTGGACAAAAGGGTTGGCTGTGATCCTTCGCAACTTCCGTGCCAGCGCCCCGCGCGCCGTTCCCGCCTGGGCATCCAGATCCCTCGCCATGTGGATGGCCGTCTCCATGGCGGAGATCACTGCCAGCAACAGCAGCAACACCACGTAAGACAGGACAGGAATAAAGACGTGCACGGAAAGCG
>DASWXG010000543.1:0-3036 GCA_036405615.1 Prosthecobacter sp.
CACCACTTTGGCCATCGCCTTTTTACCTTTGCCGGCGAGGACAAATGCCAGCAAGGCCAGCAGAAGCAGGAGCACCCCGGTGCCGATGAAGATGCTGCGTACACCAAAACTGCCGAGCAGGAAAAAGCCTGAGAGGAAGGTGCCGACGAAACTGCCCAGCGAGCCCAGCATGCTGATCGTCCCGGCGGCGCCGCCGATGTGGGTGTCGCTAAAAGTCAGGCTGTAGAGACGCACGGCCGCAGGTGATACCGCTCCCAGCAGAGCGCCCGGCACCGCCAGCAGAAACAGGGAAAACATCACAGGGCCGTCAATGAGGCCTCCTTTGGCAAAGGCCGGACCAAACCAGGTGCTGAGGGCTGGAATGAAAAACGTCAGCACAGCCACACCGCCCAGCAGCCAGCCCAAAACATCAATGCCTGCCCGCCGGTCGGCCAGCCGTCCGCCAAAAAAACCGCCGACACTGAAGGCGATGAGAATGACTCCGATGAGGGCGGTCCAGGTATAGACGCTGTTGCCGAACAAGGGCGAAAGCAGGCGCGCTGCGCTGATCTCAATGACCATCATGGCGGCTCCGGAAAAGAAGCAGGCGGCACCCAGAAACAAACGGGCCGGTTTGACAGAGCCCGCCACGGAGGACGGGGAGGGAGTCGGTGCGGTGGATGAGTCTTGAGGCATCGAAAAATCGGGGCTGAAGTGCGCCGCAGTATTCATGGCGGCGGCAATCCCTGGCAAGGGCAGAATGTCTGCCGTGTTGATCACGCAAGCTGAGGGCAGAGAAGGCCGCTGCCTGCCTGAGGATATCAGTCGTTATAAAACACTAGGCTGGCGATCTTCCAGCCGTCTGCCGTTTTGACCAGGGTAAAGTAGTCGGTGCCGGTGACTGTTTCGGAACCTTTGCTCAATTTCCACCTCACAGCGGCCTGGGCTACGCGGTCATCACCGGAGATCTTGATGTCGGTGGGCACTTCCGTCATCGGAACAGGAGAGCGCTCATGCCCCAGTTTCTGGCCGTGGATGAAATCCGTCAGCCCCTGGCTGTCAGTCTGACCGTTTTTACCCACAAAACTGATGCGGGCCGTGGCGTGAAAACAGCCACCGTATCCGGTCATGTCTTTGGCGGACCAGGTGGAGAAGTAACGATGCAGGAACCTCTCAATGTTGCTGCTGTCCGAATGCGCGGCCTGGCTGCAAGAAAGCAGGAAGAAGCTTAACAGACAGGCAAGCAAAGCACGCATCATCACAAGAGAAGAGGGCTCAGATTAATCTTCAAGCTGCTCTTCAGGCACGCCCATGAGCGACAGCAGGCGGTTCAGATCCTCGACGCCGTAGTAGTCGATTTCGATGTGTCCCTTTTTCTCGGAATGCTTCACCGAAACATTTGTGGTCAGGTGATGCATCAGGCGCTGTTCCACAGACTCCACCGCACGGTTCACCTCATTGTCCGCCAGCACAGGCTTGGGCGGGGGAGGGTTGAGGATGCTGCCCGCCAGTTTCTCGGCGGCACGGACGGTAAGACCTTTTTTGACAATCTCGTCGGCCGCGCGCTCCTGGGCGGAACTGTCTTTGAGGGTCAGCAGCACCTTGGCGTGGCCGGTGCTCAGTTTGCCGTTGGAAAGCAGGTACTGGACGGGCGATGCCAGATCCAGAAGGCGCATGGTGTTGGCCACCGTCGCGCGGTTTTTGCCGACGCGCTGGGCAATGTCTTCCTGGCGCATGGAGAAATCCTTGGCGAGCCGTTCATAAGCGCGGGCCTCTTCAATCGGGTTCAGGTTTTCACGCTGAATGTTTTCGATCAGCGCCATCTCCAGCACGTCCTTGTCGGACGCTTCGCGGACGATGACCGGCACCTCTTTCAGACCCAGTTCGCGGGAGGCGCGGAAGCGGCGTTCACCGGCAATGAGCTCGAGCTTTCCATTTACCTGACGGACAATCAGCGGCTGGATGATGCCATGCTCCTTGATGGAGTCCATGAGCTCCGTGAGCTGTTCCTGGACGAACTCCTTACGTGGCTGCAGAGGGCTGGGGACGATTTGCTCCAGACCGACGCGGTTCACCACATCTCCTGGGGCGGGCTGGGCCAGGGCAGGGGGGCGTGGAACATTTCCCCCGGCGGGTTGTGCCGAGATCAATGCGCCGAGTCCTTTTCCGAGTGCTGGTTTTGCCATAAGGCCGCGAGGTTAAAGACTCCCACCCCGATGGCAAATGAGTTTTGCTGCGGAATGGCCCTCAGACCTGTCAGAAATGGCCGACGGGAGACCGAATTTGCCCCAAATTTCCTCAGAAAGGGGCAGATTGCGCGATTTGCTCTGCCTCTGCTCCGGCGGTCCAGGCTTAGGTTAATCTCACTGAGATAAAAACCGCAATGCTCTCAGACCCCGCCAAAGCGGCGCTGGCGGCGGCCATACTCGCGGATGGCGTCTTCAAGATCGGTTTTGCCAAAATCCGGCCAGAGTTTGGCCGTGATGTAAAACTCTGTGTAGCTCAGCTGCCAGAGCAGGAAGTTGGAGATGCGCATCTCGCCGCTGGTGCGGACAAGGAGGTCGGGATCCGGATAATAACGTGTGTAGAGGTGCTTGCTGAAGACCTCTCCGTCAATCATCCCCTTGTCGAGATGGCCGCGTTCCACGCTTTCCAAAAGGCTTTTGACACCGTCAATGATCTCCTCCCGGCCTCCGTAGCTGAGGGCCAGAATGAGGGTCAGGCCGGTGTTCTGGGAAGTGGATTCGATGGAGCGATGAAGCTGGTCCTGGCAGGATTTGGGCAGATCATGCAACCGGCCGATGGCCTGGAGGCGGATGTTCTGCTCCTTCATCTCCGGCGTCTTGGTCCGCAGGAATTGCTCCAGCAGCTTCATCAGGGCCTCGACCTCGCGTTTGGGTCGCTTCCAGTTTTCGGAAGAGAAGGCGTAGAGTGTCAGGTACTCCACGCCCAGTTCGCCACAGGCCTCGGTGACGCGCCGGACGGTGTCCGCACCGGCGCGGTGACCTTCTGTACGGGGCAGTCCGCGCTCCTTGGCCCAGCGCCCGTTGCCGTCCA
>DASWXG010000544.1:0-8714 GCA_036405615.1 Prosthecobacter sp.
CACAGCGCCGGGCAAAGCTGACCGTGGTGGCTGTGCTGGAGACCAGCCCGCCGATGACGCCTCCCAGAAGGGCTCCGGCCTTGGCACCAAAGATCTTGTAGATCACGTAACCGCACAGGCTGATGCCGACAATCAGCACCACCATCAGCCAGATCTTGAACGGGTTCCAGACCTCGTAGGGACCGTAGTTGTGGTTAGGCAGGACCGGCAGGATGATCATGCTGATCAGCACGAACTGCATGATGGCCCGCATGTCGTGCTCTCCCATGGCCGTGGCCACCCGGTGCATGGGGCCTTTCAGGTGAAGCAGGATCACCATGACGCCGCCCACCACCAGGGAAGCTTCCATGCTGCCCACCACAATCAGGGCGCCGACTGTGTAGAGAAGAAGCGCGGCAAACTCCGTGGTCGTTCCGGCGTCCGTGTCGCCATTCTTCATCTTCGTGTAGTTGGCGAAGATCACGATAGCGGTGACGGCAAGCATCCCTGCCGCAATAACCCAGGGGGAGGTTACCTCCGCCACCTGGGCGCAGACTGTGCCTAACAAAGAGATAAACGGAAACGTGCGGAACCCGGCGATGGAGTTCTCCGACCGCTGACGTTCCAGCCCCAGCAGCAGGCCAAGACCAAGCGAGACCGAGAGCTGTTGGAGCGCGGCGAGTTCAGACGGTGTCATCGGGCGTCAATCTGCACGATAATGGAATGAGGCTGCTGAGGGAAGCCTGTTTCCACAGGCTGTTGAAAAGTACCCGGTTTAAGGTTGTGACTTGGGAGGCTGAGGATCCTTGGTCACCGGTGCTGTGCTGGTACCAGATGGGGCAGGGTTTTGACCCGGGGCAGGCTGTGTGCTGGAGCCTGGAGAGACTGGCGTAGCGGGAGCCGGCACTGTTCCAGAAGCAGCGGGTGCGGCAGGCACGGGCTGCTGCCCGGCGGCGGCCGCTTCAGCTGCGGGATTGGCCGGTTGCTGGCCTGCGGCTGGCTGCTGGCCTGTGAGGCCTGGTTGTTGCCCGTAGGTTGCAGCAGGCTGGCTGGGCAGGGTTGCCTGGCCGGAAACGCTGGTGCCTCCGGTGATGCCTGTGGCGCTGCTGGCACCTTTGATGCCACGGGTCCCCTCGATGCCTGCGGCACCTTGGGAGCTGAGATTCACCATGCGGGAAAACTCTTCTTTTGTGAGGGTTCCATTGGCATCGCGATCCAGCCGGTCAAAGAGCCCGTCGGGGTTGGTCTGCAGATCACTCATGGCCTGGTTCAGGCCGGTGATTGTGTTGGCTTCTCTCTCCCGGTAGCCTTTGAGATGGTCGCGGTTGGTGTTTTTGTTTTCATCTTCGCCCTGCAGTGGAAGCCAGACGGAAGAGGCTGCCAGAAGAACGCTGCAAACAGCCAGCCGGCGTGAAAAAGGGGATGTGTTCATAAAGGTCATGGGGGTTGGTGTTCATGAAGACATCGCCAGGCCGGAGGGGCGTGGCTGTATGGGATGCCTGCGGAACGGAGGCACGCCCAATGTGAAACGATGTTTGAATGGAATGGGAGATACCTGGGTCCAAACGAGCGCTGGCTTCCGAATTCTCCACAAGCGTCTCCGGACTGACGGCAAACTGTTCCAACCTTGACCCTGACTCCCTTATGAAAATACGATCTCTTCTCCTGGCTGCCCTTCCGGCAGTTTTGCTGACATCCTGCTATGTTACTCCAGATGGTGGCCCCTACCGCCCGCCAGGACCGCGGCCGGGCCCCGGTTACCGGGGAGACCACCGCCCGGGCACAGGCTACGGTCGCGATGACCATCGCGGCCACGATCATGACCGTGACCGTTATGACCGCGACCGCTACGACCGGGATCGTGACCGCGACCGCTATGACCGTGACCACGATCATGACAGGGGCCGTCCGGGATTTGGCTACCGTGATCCGCATCGCGGCCCCGGCCCAGACCGTCTGGTCCGTCTGCCCAGCGGCTCTCGCCGTGTCGTTCATGGAGGTGCCACCTATTACACCTCCGGCTCCACCTGGTACCGCTCATCAGGCTCCGGGTATATCGTCGTAACCCGGCCCTATTGATAGATTTCTGACATCCTTTAGATGTCCTTGAAACGGGTGCCCGCTGTCTGCCCAGACAGCGGGCACTTTGGTTTGAGCCTGAGGACTGGAATAACCAAAAGGAGGAAATGATGCTTTTCGGAGCTGCTGGCGAGACGCTCGCTGGCAGAGGAGAGGTGCTTGTGCCTCGCCTTGACCCCGGGCCTTCGCGGGCCTAGAGAAAGCCCAGCCCATTTCCGCCTGTCACGTGCTCACCTCTGATTTCGACTACGACCTGCCGCCTGAACTGATTGCCAGCGAACCTTTGCCGGACCGCGCGGCATCCCGGATGCTGGTGGTGGACCGTGCGAAGGGCAGCCTGGAACACCGCCATTTTTCAGATCTGCCTTCTTATGTGCGGGAGGGTGACCTGTTTGTCCTGAATAATACACGCGTAGTGCCGGCCCGCTATTTTTCCAGCGACGGCAGCCGGGAGGTGCTGCGGCTGGAACCGCTCAGCAGTACCCGCTGGCGTTGCATGGTGCGTCCGGGCAAACGCTTCCGCATGGGGCATTCTGTGCAGATTGGCGAGGCCACGGGAACCGTGCTGGAGATCCTGGAAAATGGCGAGCGCATCATCCAGTGGGATCGTGAGGTGGATGAAGACCAGCACGGGCATCTGGCGTTGCCGCATTACATGGGCCGTGATGACCAGCCCAAGGATCGCGAGCGTTACCAGACTGTGTTTGCCCAGACGGCAGGGGCCATCGCCGCACCCACGGCGGGCCTGCATTTTACCCCGGAAATTCTGGAAAAACTTCCCCACGCTTTTCTCACGCTGCATGTCGGGGTGGGTACTTTCCAGCCTGTGAAGGCCGAACGTCTCGACGAGCACGTGATGCACAGCGAGGTGTATGAAATCACCCCGGAGACCGCAGCCAAGGTGGAGAAGGCAGACCGCGTGATCGCTGTCGGAACCACCGCCATGCGCACCCTGGAGACGGTGGCGCGGGACAATGACGGCCATATGGTGGCCCAAAAAGGCAGCACGGACATCTTCATCTATCCCGGACACCAGTTCCGTGCCGTGGGTGCGCTGCTGACCAATTTCCACCTGCCCAAATCCACGCTCATCATGCTGGTCAGCGCTTTTGCCGGGCAGGATCTGATCCGCAAAGCCTATGAGGAGGCTATCCGGGAACGCTACCGCTTTTACAGCTACGGCGACTGCATGCTGATCCTCTAATCCATAGCACTGTTCAGCGGGAGCGGGCGTGCACAATCATGCCGCCGTTGTCCAGGACGACGGCGGTGGTCCTGCACTGGATGGAGATTTCCTCGGCCATTTGCTGCAGACTCACCTGAGGATTTTTTTCCAGCGCCGGCTGGATGTCATCAGCGGTCAGGATCACCCATCGGGTGGGAATGCTCAGTTGCGCATTGAGATCCTGAATCAGTTTTTTTAATGGCATTTCGAATGCTGCATTTTGCCCGGGCCGATGATTCTGTCCACTAAAGATCGTGTCCTTCCAATGGGGGATAAGAAACAGTTTTGTCCTATCGGCCCACAGGAACGGCACGCTGCACTTCATCCTGCACGGGGGCAGACTTGCCTTTGCCATTCTTGCTGCCGCTCTTGCTTTTGCTGCTGCCTTCATCGGCGCTGCCGCTTGTCGCCTTGGCAGGTGCGTCGGGAGGCACAGAGTACCAGTTCAGTTGAGGGACGGAGGAGAGCTGAACCCACTGCTGGTTGCCCAGTTTCACCCATTCGAGATCCACAATGGCCCACACCTGGGCACCCCACGGAATGCGCTCCTTCAGTTCGCGGCCGAGCTGGGAATCCTTCTCCACAAACACCGTCGTCAGGAAGGGGTTCGGCGGAGCCGGGCTGATGCGGAAAGCATCCTTGTTTTCAGCATTGGGCACCCTGTCTTCAAAATAGTGGGTGCGCGTGATACCGACATGGAAACGCGCGGGCCCTTCCTGGTAGCCTTCGAAAAACTTCTCCAGCAGCCGGTCCTTGAACTCGACAAAGGACAGCCAGTCCACTTTGAAACCGGACTTGGTCTCTTCCAGCATCACCGGGATCGGGTATTCCCAAGAGCGGCTTTCGACGCCGAACACGGCATGTGCCCCGCCACCCATCTGAGGTTTGGGATCCAGCCGTACCAGACTCACTGCATCGACATGAACAGGGCCGTCAGGCTGGCTCTCATAGTAGCGTTCCATGAGCGGTTTCATGACCTCAGCACCCAGGGTGTATTTCAGCCTTTCTTTAAAGCTGCCTGCGGCCAGGAACTGAGTGAGCGCTTCAGCCGCAGGACGTGCTTCGTCGGAGGCTTGGATTTTGACCTTGGGTGCCGGTGGCGCGACCACTTCCGTGCCACGGCTGCCCTCGGGTTCGCCGCCCGGAACTGAGGCTGCACCGCTCATGCCATTTTGCAAAGCGGAGGTCAGCGGTTTGGTGGGAACTTCAGTCAGAGCGGAGGATGACGGCGTGGGAACGGTCGCGGCCAGATCTGCCGGAGCCTGGAGCTTGGGGCTGGGGGAACCGCCCGGGCCTGGCAGCGGATTGGGGAGTGGTTGCTCCTGGCCGGCCGGTGGTGGCGGGACCGGCGGTGCGGTGACGATGCCGTCAGGTCCGGACATCGCCGGTGGAAGCTCTGTCGCCGGTTTCTTCAGCGGTTGCAGGTCATCGGCAGGAACCGGTGGCATGGAGGAGGAGGCAGCTGCTGTGGCGGAATCTGGGGTGCCAGAGGCATTTGCGGGGGAAGGCGTTTTCTCGGTGGGAGAAGAACTGGCCGAAGCTGTGGCTTGCCCCGGGACAGCCGATTTGCCCGGTGCTGTTTCTGTTTCAGCACTGGCAGGAGACGGCAGGGTGGGGATGATCGGAACCACCGCTTTGGGCGCGGGCCAGATGCGTTTGACGATCTGCACCAGAGGCTGGCGGAACATCCAGCCCACGACGGTCAGGAAACCGACCAGCAGCAGGATGGAGAGTGTGAACATCAGCACGCTGGAACTGCGGCTCGGCTTCTTGAGCTTGCGCGACGTCCCGCCCGGGGCTGCCGGAATGGCAGATGATGCAGGCAGAGGATTCTTGTCGGCATTGCCCGCAGGAACTCCTGAGCCAGGGGCACCTGCGGCCGGGTCTTTATCCAGCAAGGCTCCGGGTGCGCCCGCAGGGGAAGGTGCGATCTCCCGGCTGAGAAGTGATCCACCTGCAGCATCCGTGCCGGTCGCACCGAACTGGGGAAGAGTGGGCGCACCCGGGATGAGACTGCTATGCGTGGGCGCGCCCGTAGATGAGGGCCGTTCAGCCGGAGAGCCGGGTGTACTTCCAAACGCTTCAGCAGAGGGCGCTCCAGGGGTGCCCGAAAGGGCGGGTTGCAGAGCTCCCCAGATGGAGCCCGTGGTGGGAAAACCCTGGCTTGGGGCCTGCCCTTCTGTCCGGCGGGGGGGAAGCCCCCCGGACAAGGGTGAGGGCGGGAAAGGCGAATTTGCCGGAGCGGCTGCGGCAGAGGGGGATGAGGCCAGACCTCCGAGCAAGGTCTGGCCCAGGCCGGGCTGCTGCCAGGCAGGATAAGGATCTTGCAAAGGACTCTGGGGTGTCAGGGCGCTGGGGAAAAGGCCAGCGCCGCCGGTTTCACCGAAACTGCCCTCCGGGCTGCTTGCATGCCTTGTTTCTGGCCCTGCGGGCTGGACAAAAAGGCTGCTTGGCGGAGGCGTGCCAGAGGGGTCGTTTGCGGGTGGAGTGGCTGGTGAAGCCCCTCCAAACATCCCGGCAAAGCTGCTCTTTTCACCCGGAAGGACAAAGCTGGAGCCGCCGCCGTGGGCTGCGCCAGGAATCGGGGCCGTGGATTCCCCTGTGGGAAAAGGGCTGCCGCCACCTGGGCCAAAACCAGCCGGGGGGAAGAGACTGCCAGCCCCGGCAGGGGCCGCAGGCGGAACGGTGGAAACAGGAGGAAATCCTGAAAGCCCGCCACCAGGCTCGGTGGTTCGCGGAGGGAAGGGGTTGGTCAGCGGGCCGGACGGTGTCGGCAGGCCTCCGCCAAAGGCTGAACCCGGAAAGGCACCCCCGGTCTGAGGTGGCCCGGCAGGGGGAAAATCTGAAAACCCGGAGGGAGGAAAGCTGGCGGGTGCTGCTGTTTCTGCACTCCCACCCAATCCCGTGAGAGGGGCGGCATTCCCGCTGAGGGGGCTGAGCTGCTGGGTGATGGAGTGCGGTTTCGGCATCACAGGTCCCAGCGAAGAGGAACCTGAAACAGGGTAGGCAGGAGGAACAGGGGCCTGATCTGCAAAAGCTGGCGGTGCCGGAGGCTGGGCCTGCGTGGTGAAAAGGGGAACAGGGGCAGGTTCCGGTTCAGCCGGAGCCGCCAGCGGAGACGTGATGATGTGGCCGCAGACAGGGCAGGGGCCGCTGATGCCAGCCATGGTGGACGGAACGGTCAGCACGTTTTGACACGCGCTGCACGAAAATTGAAGCACATCCGGACTCATGGCATTAGGACTTGGGTTTCTCTAAGAAAACGGCCAATTTCTTCAACAACTTCCCAGGGTGCCAGGATGAGCAGCAGTGCGTGGCAGGAATTGCCAATGAGGTATCCTCTCCCTCACCGCCTCCACCAGTCCCCCCGGGATGGGGTTTTGGAAACCAGTCTGGAAAAATATGACAGACAGCTGAACTTTCGACAAGTCAGCTTTAATCATTTACTAAAAAAACTAGAATCGGGATCCCTTCCTGGGGAAGCCAGCAGTTGTTGGGGCAAGTTCTGCACATATAAACATCTTTGATTGTTAAAATGTTAAGATTTGCTAAATAAATGGGGATTCTTCATGCCCCAGAATACTTTCCGTGCCAGCACCAAGGAACGCACTTTGCGGCGCGCGGACCGCTCCCGGTTGAACGGGTTGCGGAGGCACCCTTGCGAGCAGAGGCTGCGGCGCGTGAAACAAATGAAGCGGGCGCTCGGGGTCCTGCTCCTGCTGCCTTTGGGGCTGGTGACGGCTCTGGCCTTTGGTGAGATGCTCTGGCGTGCGGTGGTGCGGCTGGATTTTTGGCGGACGGAGGAAGTGGTGTTCTTTGTCGTGGGCGGTCTCGCCTGGGCGGCAGCCTATGCCACAGGCTGGCGGCCGGTGCGGAGCTACGTTTTTGGCCATGAGTTGAGCCATCTGCTGGTCGCACGTGCCTTTGGTGGAAAGATCCTGGACTGGGACTTTTCAGCCACAGGCGGGTATGTAGAGACCAACAAGTCAAACACTTGGATCACGCTGGCCCCTTATCTTCTGCCTTTTTATTCGCTCTGCGTGCTGCTGCTCTTTGGGCTGGTGGGCATGGTCTGGCACCTGCACGGTTTGCACCGGATCGAACTGGGCGATGTGGGGTTCAGCTTCAAACCGGTCTGGTTTTTCTATGCCATGCTGGGACTCACCTGGTGCTTCCACGCCACGTTTACCTTCAAGACCGTCTTCATTGAGCAGAGTGATTTGCAGATCAACGGAGAGTTCTTTTCCATGCTGCTGATCTTCCTGGTGAATGTGCTGCTGCTGGTGGGGCTGTTTGTGGCCGCTTCTCCATCTCCAGGGCTGGGTCTTGCCGAGGTGGGGCGCTGCTGGCTGGGGACGGCCGAGACAGTTTGGAATTTCTTTTTTGGCAGACTGGTGTGAAGGAGATGCGTGGCTTCATGCTGGCATACTGACCCAGGGGTGCCTATAGATGGCATTCCGGTCCTCCCTGTTCCGCCGCAGACCTCCACTCCTGTCAGTCTTTTGCGCCTCTCATGTCCTCTTCCTTAGATCTACGTTCCGATTCCCAGGCTGAAGGGCAGGTGCTGTCCGTCACGGAGCTGACGCGGGAGATCCGCGAGGTTTTGGAAGGCCGCATCGGGACGGTGTGGGTGGAGGGGGAAATCAGCAACCACCGGTTGCAAAGCAGCGGCCATCAGTATTTCACCCTCAAGGATGCAGGCTCCCAGTTGTCCTGTGTCATGTTTCGCGGAGCCGCCCGCAGCAGTGTAAGGCTGGCGGATGGGGCCCAGGTGCAGGTGCAGGGCGAGATCACGGTCTATGAACTGCGCGGTCAGTACCAAATGGTGGTGCGGCAGGTTCAGATGCGGGGGCAGGGCGGGCTTCAGGCCCGGTTCGAAGCCCTCAAACGGAAACTTTACGACGAAGGTCTGTTTGCGCCGGAGGCAAAGAAGTCCATCCCCAAGTTTCCCCGCACGGTAGCGCTGGTGACTTCGCCCACAGGCGCGGCGATCCAGGACATGCTCAACATTCTCACCCGGCGGGCTCCCTGGCTCCAGGTGGTAGTGTATCCCGTGCGCGTTCAAGGCACCGGAGTGGAGAGGGAAACCATCCGCGCACTGGAAGTGCTGAACGCAGCGCAGGATCACGGGCTGCCCGTGCCGGACACGATTGTCATCGGCCGTGGAGGCGGCAGCATTGAGGACTTGTGGGCTTACAATGAAGAAACACTGGCGCGTGCCATCTACGCTTCCCGCATTCCGGTCATCTCGGCGGTGGGGCATGAGATTGATTTCACCATTGCCGATTTTGTGGCGGACCTGAGAGCGCCAACCCCCAGTGCAGCTGCCGAGCTGCTGGCCCCGGATGTGGCGGAACTGCGCCGGCATCTGGACGTGGCCGGGCGGCGTTTGGGGCAGCTGGTGGAAGCCCGTCTGTCCAGCCATGAACAG
>DASWXG010000545.1:0-4223 GCA_036405615.1 Prosthecobacter sp.
CAGCAACAACGGTCCTCGCAATGAAGCGGGCGTGTCTGTGCGCGGCTTTGATCTCCGCCAAACGCCGGTCTTCATCGACGGCATCCCGGTGTATGTCCCTTATGATGGCTATGTGGACCTGCGCAGATTTACCACGGCAGATGTGGCGCAGATTAGGGTGTCCAAGGGTTTCTCCTCGGCCTTGTATGGTGCGAATACCATGGGAGGTGCCATTAATGTGGTGTCGAGAAAACCCGAGCGTCCGGTGGAAGGGGACTTGCTGGCCGGCTGGTTTCAGGAGAATGGCTACCAGGCCGCGCTGAACGTGGGTTTCAAACGCGAGCTGTGGTACCTGCAACTGGGCGGATCGTTTCTGGACGTCGATTCCTATCCGCTGTCCAAGGACTTCAAAGCGATACGCGGTGAAGACGGCGACCAGCGGGACAACGCTTATCGCGAAGACTGGCGGGTAAGCGCCAAGTTTGCCCTGACACCCAACGAAACCGATGAGTATGCCCTGGGATATGCCTTGCAGCGGGGTGAAAAGGGAAATCCTGTCTATGCGGGTGAAGACCCGCTGAACGGCACACGTAACCGTTTCTGGCGCTGGCCTCGCTGGGATAAACAGACAGTGTATTTTATCGGCAACACCCAAATCACCGACAATTTCTACATCAAAGAGCGTGTGTATTGGGACCAGTTCAAAAACACGCTGTTTTCATACGATGACAATGATTATGACAGCCAGAGACTTCCTCGTGCCTTCCAGAGCTTCTACGATGACTACACCGTCGGGGCGAGCGTCGAGGCGGGACTGAATCTGGGCTCCAGCAATACGCTGAAGATGGCTGTCCATGGCAAGTTCGACCACCATGAAGAGCACAATGACGGTGAACCGACCTACACTTTTGAGGACAGAACCACCTCCATCGGCATTGAAGACACTCACGAATTTTCTGAACGATGGAGCCTGGTGACGGGCCTGAGTTATGACCGGCGTGAAGTGCTGGAAGCTGTGGACACGAACACAGGCGGAGATCTGGGCGGGAACACCTTCGATTCCTGGAATCCTCAGGCGGGCGTCTTTTACAAGCTGCCGGATGCGGGAACGTTCCATCTGACCGCTGCACACAAGAGCCGGTTTCCGACCGTCAAAGACCGCTACTCGTACCGGATGGGTTCGGCGATTCCGAACCCGGATCTTGAACCTGAATCGGCCTATCATTTTGATCTGGGTTATGAGGGCAAGGTGCGGAGCGACCTGACTCTCCGGGCCAGCGTGTTTCTGTCTGAGATTGAGGACACCATCCAGCGTGTGGACAACGTGATTCCGGGTCGCTTCCAGTTGCAAAACGTGGGCGATTCCCGCCACATGGGGGCTGAGATCGGTTTTGATTACGAGCCCATGGAAGCTTTCACCCTGGGCATGAACTACGCCTACCTCGACCGGAAGAACGAGAGCCAGCCCGCCATCCGGCTCATTGACACGCCGCGCCACAGCTTTTTTGGTTATGCTGACATCCGCCCGGTCAAGTGGCTGAGCCTGATCCCCAGTGTGGAATATGGCGGCAGCCGGTATTCAACCACGTATGGCGTGGGAACCGGGGCCTATGCGCTGACCAATCTCAAGGTGGCCATCCGGCTGCCGCGCGGCGTGACCCTCAGCGCAGGGGTGAATAACCTCCTGGACCGGAACTACGCTCTGACGGAAGGCTATCCTGAAGCGGGGCGGACCTTCTTTGCCAACCTCCAGGTGGAGTTTTGAAGCCATGGTGAACAAACTGATTCCCGCGTTTTTGGCGGTCCTCCTGATTTGCCAGGCGGGCGCGGCGGACCTGCTGGTCAACATCGGCAAACCCGAAACGCTGACATTGACGGAGAGGGATCTCGAACTTCTGCCCGGCCAAACTGTGAAAGCCGCCGGGCATGGCGAGGAAGAGGCTTCCTGGACAGGCGTGCCTCTCTACCAGATCTTGCAGCATGCGGGTTTCAGCTTTGGCGATTCCCTGCGAGGGAAAGTCCTGGCCCGGTATGTCCTGGTGACTGCGGCAGACGGTTACCGAGTGGTCTTTGCCCTGCCGGAACTCGATCCGCGCTGTGCCAATGACCCGGTCATTCTCGCGATGTTGCGGAACGATGCTGCCCTGCCTCCTGAACAGGGCCCCTGGCAGCTGGTCGTGCCGGCGGAGCGAAAACATTTCCGCTGGGTGCGGCAGGTGACGAAGATTGAAATCAAGGAGGCACCCTGAGCTGCTGTCCCAGGCCTAACAAAAAGCCTTCGTTCCAGCACTGGAACGAAGGCTTTTTTGCGGGGTGCCGCTTACTTCAAGATGCGGGTCATGGGCTTGCCCATGCAGGCAGGTGGCTCCTGGATGCCTAGACCGGCGGAGAGGGTGGGAGCAATGTCCGTGATGTAAAACTCATCTGCATAGCGCCCTGGTTGGAAGGCCTGGCCGAAGAAGATCACCGGAATGTGGGTGTCGTAAGAGAACGGGGAGCCGTGTGTGGTTCCCACACTGGGCTTGCCGCCGCCCGGCAGGTAGAAGGGTTTGAGGATCAGCACAGCGTCTCCGCTGCGCTCGCCGTTGAAGCCGTTCATCACCCGCTTGCCGATGATGCCGGGCGCACGCCCTTCCAAAAGCTGTTCGCGGCCGTAGACGGCATGAAACAATCCGGTGGCCAGGGCCCATTCGCGGACAAAGGCGGTGAGGGTCTCCGGGGCCAGCTGTTTCTCCTGCAGCACGGCATGGTTGTAGAACAGGTTGCCATCGGTGAGGCGGGGTTTGAAGCCGCCTTTGCTCGCCAGGAAATAACGGCCCGGGCCAAAACGTTCCGACGCCTTCATCTGCAGGTCGGCCATCATGTCTGAAACCGCAGGCCGGCCTGCATCAAGTCCCCGGGATTGGGAATACTCAGGGGCCGGGCAGACACCGTGGTCGGCTGTCAGAACCATGGCCACGTTTTTCAGACCGATCTTCTGGTCCAGGTAGGTGAAGAAGTCCTTGAACTGGCGGTCCAGGCGGAGCGTGATGTCCTGCACTTCCTGAGAGTAGGGACCAAAGCGGTGGCCGCAGTAGTCATTGGAAGAGAAGGACACGCAAAGCAGATCGGGCTGGGAACCCTGGCCCAGCTTTTCCCCTTCGATGGCAGCCTTGGCAAATTCCGCCAGAAGCTGGTTGCCAAAGGGGGTGGAAAGGATGGGTTCATATCCGTCTTTCTCAGCCTTGATGACCTGGTGCGGGAATGTGCTGGTGTTTTCACCGCTCAACCGTGATTCGCCCGGGGCCTCGTCCGGATTGGCATATTCCTTTTCATCCAGCAGCCGTTCCCATTTCTGGCCGATCATGGCGTCTGCCCGTTTGCTGTCGTTGAAGGTCTTTACCCAGGCCGGCAGTTCGTTGGTGTAGTAGCTGCTGGTGATGAAGTTGCCCGTGGCTGCCTCGAACCAAAAAGCACCGGCGGGTTTTTTGCCGCCGGGAAGAATGGCTCCGCGGTCCTTGACGGAGATGGCGATCACCTTGGAGTTCCAGTGCAGGCGCATCTGGTCGGCGACAGTGGCACCGATGAAGTTGCGGGGAGACATTTTGCCGGCTTCAGCCTGCGGGTCGGTGCCCACACCAGTGACGCTGTCATCGCTCACACAGTACATCATCTGTCCGGTTCGTTTGTCGAACCACTCGTTGCTGATGATGCCATGCATCACCGGCGCGCTGCCGCTGAAATAGCTGGCATGACCGGGGGCGGTGATCGTGGGGGAGTAGTCATACTGGGCAAAGGTCATGAATGCACCCTTGTCTGTCAGCAGTTTCAAGCCGCCTTCGGTAAACTGGTGATGAAAACGGTCCAGGTAATCGTAGCGCAACTGGTCCACCACGATGGCCACCACCAGCTTGGGTTTGGGGGGCGGAGCGGCGTGGAGCAGCGGTGTGCAAGCGCCTGCTGCCAGGAAAAGGGAAAGGATCTTGAACTTCATCAGGGGAGGATTGGGAACGGAGTAAACGTCTTCAATCGCCCTGGATTTCAAGGTTTCCCATTCTCCAACAGTGACGATATGGACAAAGGATGTTCATCCCGCAGATCCGGTTTAGGCGGGATAACAACGCACGGCACGGGAGTTGCAATATAGGGGAGGCAAGGCAGCGCTGTTTGCCCTGCCACATTCCCATTCAATTCCCTTTGAACACCATGAACAAGCCATCCTTTCCCAAAACGGCGGTGCTCGCCCTGGCGATTTCGGCTTTCGC
>DASWXG010000546.1:0-5317 GCA_036405615.1 Prosthecobacter sp.
GGCCGATCAGCTTCACGGCTTCTTGCGTGGTGAGCAGGAGACCGAGGACATTGATGTCATACTGGCGGCGGAAGTGATCCTCGGTGATGGCTTCCAGCGGCAGGAATTCGAAGATGCCAGCGTTGTTCACAAGGATGTCCAGCTTGCCATAGGCCTGTTTGGTTTCGGCAAAGAGGCGGTCGATGTCGGCTTTTTTCGAGACGTCGCCCTGGACGGCCACAGCCCGGCCCCCGGCGGCGGTGATCTCGGCGACGACCTTGTCGGCTCCGGCTTTGCTGGAGGCGTAGTTGACCACGACTGCCGCGCCTTCAGCGGCCAGGTGTTTGGCGATGGAAGCCCCGATTCCTTTGGAGGCTCCGGTGACGACGGCGACTTTGTTTTCCAGTTTCATAGCGGTTCAATGCTGAGTTGTTGATGTGTTTTGTATCGGTCGGTATGAAATGAATAACATTGGACAGAATTCTGTCAAAGAATAATTTACCGATCAGTATGAAAAAAGATTCACAATTCTCTTCGGTGGGCCGTCCCCGGGCTTTTGACCCAGATACGGCCCTGGAAAAAGCGATGCAGGTTTTCTGGAGGCAAGGATATGAAGGGACCTCGCTGTCAGATCTCACGGAGGCCATGGGAATCAACCGCCCGAGTCTCTACGCCGCCTTTGGGAACAAGGAGGAGCTGTTCCTCAAGGTGCTGGACCGCTATGGCTCCGGCCCGGTGGCTTATGTGATGTGCGCCCTTGATGAACCGACGGCACGCCAAGTGGTGGAAAAGCTGCTCCGGGAGTCGGCTGCCTTGATGGGCGATCCGGAGCATCCGCGGGGGTGCATGGCGGTGCAGGGCATTCTGTGTGGCGGGCAGGGAACCGGTTATGTGCTGGAGCATGCGCGATCCCGGCGTGTCGCCATGCAGCGCAAGATCCAGGAGCGCTTTGAACGTGCCCAAGCAGAAGGGGATTTGTCCGCCGCAGTAGGGGCCGCAGACTTGGCGAGGCATGTGGTGATGATCATCAACGGTCTCTCCATCCAGGCGTCCAACGGGGCGTCGGCTGAGGAACTGAAAGCGGCGGCTGAATTTGCCCTGCGCTCGGTGCCCGGGCTGGATTGAGGGCTGGGGTTCATCGCGTTTGCTTTTGCCGGACATCTCCCGAACTTGGGGCTCCCCCAACCATGAAAGTCCTGTCCTTTTTTCTGACGGCCGCCCTGTTGATGCAATCCTTTGCGCAGGCGGCCGAAGGCAAAACCGTTCGTTTGCTGACGATCGGCAACAGCTTTTCGAGAAACGCCACGAATCATCTGGGACAGCTGGCCAAGGCTGGCGGGCACACCTTGGTTCACACGCCTATTGTGGTGGGAGGGGCATCCCTGGAACTGCATTCGGAAAAAGCCATCAGCAACGCCAAGGACCCGAAATCCAAAGCGGGACTCTATACGAACGGCCGCAGTCTGGTGCAGGAACTCGGCGCGGAGAAGTGGGACTATGTGACCGTCCAGCAGGCGAGCATCAAAAGTCACGACGAGGCGACCTACCAGCCGCATGCAGACCGGCTGGCGGAACTGATCCATAAACATGCACCGGCAGCCAGCATTCTGGTGCACCAGACCTGGGCCTACCGGGTGGATGACCCCCGATTCACCAAGCCTAACAACAAGCCGGGAGAACCGCTGACCCAGAAGGAAATGTATGAAAAACTTACGGCGGCCTACAAGGCCCTGGCGGCGCATCTGCATGCACGCCGGCTGCCGGTGGGGGATGCTTTCTATCTGGCGGATACGGATCCTGTGTGGGGATTCAAGGCGGGCGAGCTGTTTGATCCCAAAACCGCCAAGAACCCGGATGTGCCGAAACAGCTTCATTCCCTGCATGTCGGCTGGCGCTGGCAGAAGGGCAAAGATGGCAAGGTGCGCCTGATCATGGACGGGCACCATGCGAATGTGACCGGTGAGTATCTGGGAGGCTGTGTGTGGTATGAGGTGCTGTTTGGCGAAAGTGCCGTGGGCAACAGCTACATTCCCAAAGGGCTGGATGCCGCCTACGCCCGCTTCCTCCAGGAAACGGCTCACAAGGCGGTGATCCAGGCTGGGCCAGCGGGGGTGAAGCCTGAGAAAAGTCCGGCTGCGGTGGATGCCGTTCCCCAACAGTAGGAGGTTGATCTAAAGTTCCCCAGGCGGGAGCAGACATGACTCGGGTTTTCAAGGCTGTTGAGAAGTTTGTCATTGAGGGGAAGGGCATTGCCGTTATGGGGTTGCCCTTTCCTGAAGCGGCAGGTTGCACCTTGGTGAAGGGGACTGAGATCGAGATAAGATCACCAGGTTTGGCGATAGTGAAGACCCGGCTGGCTGGATTTGAGCTCATGCGCAATTGCTGGTCTCCGCACAAACCCAGAGTCATGTGTGTTCTCTTGAATGTGGGGGATTTTGAGCTTCCTGAAGATGCTGAACTCTGGATTGAAGAGACTGGTCTGGCGCGGCCGGTTGAATGAGAATGCAGACCGGAGAGCGGGCGGCCATGGTCAATCTTATGCTCGTCATTTGCGCCCTGCCCGGATCTGGTCACTTTAGGAACTTCATGCCAACCTTTACCTTCCGACCATGAGTGGATCTCCACGGGGTTCGCGGTGGACCGTCATCATCCCATGGTTGTTTGTGCTGCTGTGGAGCAGCGGTTTCATTGGCTCCAAGCTGGGCGTTCCGTATGCGGAGCCGTTTACCTTTCTGACGCTGCGCTACATCATTGTCCTGGCCGTTCTGCTGCCCATCGCGTGGTTGACCCGCGCGCCGTGGCCGAGGGGCCGGAACCAGGTCATGCATGTGGCAATCGCAGGATTGCTGATTCACGCCCTTTATCTCAGCGGTTGTGTGTACGCTTTGCGGTTAGGCCTGCCTGCCGGCATTGTCAGCCTGGTGGTGTCTTTGCAGCCTCTGCTCACGGCTGCTTTTGCTGGAGTGATGGTAGGGGAGCGGGTGCTGCCGCGCCAGTGGGGCGGGCTGGCTCTGGGATTCATCGGCACCGTCATGGTGGTGGCCCACAAGACAGGAGGAGGGCTGTCGTTTGCCGCCACAGTGCCTGCATTGCTGGCTTTGCTGGGCATTACCATCGGCACGCTGTGGCAGAAACGTTTTTGCCCGGCTTTCGATCTGCGCACCAGCACCATTGTCCAGTATGCCGCCAGCCTGCTGGTGACCGTGGTGCTGGCGTTTGCCTTTGAGACTCGCGAGGTTCAGTGGACGGGACAGTTTGTCTTTGCCCTGCTCTGGGTGGCGCTGGTGCTGTCGATTGGTGCCATCAGCCTGCTGAACCACCTCATCCGCAGCGGTACCGCGGTGAATGTCGCGAGCCTGTTCTATACCGTCCCAGCCGTGACCGCACTCATGGCCTGGGTCATCTTCCATGAAACCCTGACCGGGCTGTCGCTGGCCGGCATGGCCGTGGCGATTGCCGGTGTCTGGCTGGCGAGGGGGAGGTGAGCCTCGCTGGCGGAACAGATTCTGGAGTCAGTTTTGTATGATCTGAGTGTTTGGCATAAATTCACTTCTTCCTGACAAATGGGCGAATCCTGGCCCGCTGTGTGCACCGAATCCTATGGCTTCCCTCCAACCTGAATCCAACGCGACCATGACCGAAGCTCCGACCCGCCATTTTGACGTAGCCATCATCGGCGGAGGTTTTGCGGGAGTTTATTGTGCGCAGCAGGTGCTGAAGAAGCTGAAGGGCAGGGACCTGAAAGTGGGCATCATTGCCAGTGAAAACCACATGGTCTTCCAGCCCATGCTGCCGGAGGTGGTGGGCGGATCCCTGTCGCCACGCCATGTGGTGAACCCGATCCGCATGATCTGTGAAGCGGCGGATGTGCTGAAAGGAGAGGTGATCGAGCTGGATGTGAAAGAGAGGAAGCTCTACCTGGACGGAGGAAACTCGACTCCGAATGTGCCGGTGACTTTTGACCACCTGATGCTGGCGCCGGGGGCAGGGGTGGATCTGAGCCGCATCCCTGGGATGGCTGAACATGCCTACCTCATGCGCACCGTCGGCGATGCCATGAAATTGCGCGCGGCCATCATCAGCCGCATGGAAGAGGCCAATCTCATGACGCGGCCTGAGCAGCGGCGGGAGATGCTCTCTTTTGTGGTGGTGGGCGGTGGCTATTCCGGTGTCGAGACGGCGGGGCAGATGCAGGACCTCATTGCCGGAGTGTTGAGGTATTATGACAACATCCGGCCAGACGAACCGACAGTGACGCTCATCCACAGCGGTGAAAGGTTGCTGCCGATGCTGGGTCCCCGCCTGGGCGACTACACCCGGGAGTGTCTGGAAAAGATGAAATTGCGGCTGATCCTGAACCAGCGTGTGCGTGCGGTGACCGCACGCACAGTGCAGCTGGGGGACGGCAGTACGGTAGGTGCCCAGCTGGTGGTGTGTACGGTGGGCAATGCACCCCATCCTTTGCTGCTGAGCCTGGGTCAAAAAGGGGCGGTGCAACTGGAACGCGGCAAGGTGCTGGTGGAGGCGACGGGGCAGGTGAAGGGGGCTGAGCGCCTGTGGGCTGCAGGCGACTGTGCGTCATTTCCGAAAGCGGATGGCGGCACCTGCCCGGAGACGGCCCAGTTTGCCATGCGCCAGGGGCAGCTGATCGGGGCCAACATTGCAGCAAGCTATGCCAATGTGCCTTTGAAACCGTTCCAGTTCACAGGGCTGGGGGAACTGGCAACGATCGGACACCGCAAGGCGGTGGCCATGATCATGGGATTGCGTTTTTCCGGGCTGATCGCCTGGTTCATGTGGCGCAGCATCTATCTCATGAAACTGCCGGGGCTGGACCGCAAACTGCGGGTGATGGCGGAGTGGACCTTTGAGCTTTTCTTCCCGCGCGATATCAACCTCCTGACACCCAGTTTTTCATCACCTCTGGGCGAGATGCATCTGGAGAAAGGCGACTCGCTGTTCAGGTCCGGTGAACCGGCGCAGTCATTGTATGCGGTAACCCAGGGCTGTGTGGAGATCACCGATGCCAACGGGCATCTGGTGAAGGCGGCAAGGGCAGGGGAGCATTTTGGCGAACGTGCCTTGTTAGGCGATGGCATCTGGCGTTTTAATGCGACGGCGACGGAACCTACCGAACTGGTGGCCATTGACGGGGAGACCTTCAAGACATTGGTGGGCAGCATCGGCTCGCTGAACACGCTTTTTCGCAGCACGGCCCAGCAGTATCATCTGCCGGAGCAGATTCACCAGACGGTGGCCGCCATGCCGGAGGCGACGCGACAGGCAACAGCTGGCGACGTGATGACTCGCGACGTGGCATCCTTGCAGGCCGGGCAGA
>DASWXG010000547.1:0-11008 GCA_036405615.1 Prosthecobacter sp.
AAGCGCCAGCTGGGCAGCGATGGTACGCGCTTTTTGTTCGGCAGCCTGAGGCGTGTCCGCCAGGAGGCTGTCCGTGGGGATCGTGAGGATCATCCCGTTGATCGGACAGGCGGGGCGGTGCGTGCGCAGAAGCTGGAGAAACTCTTCAAACCTTGCCGCAGCCTCCGGCTGCATGATCACAGCACCGGCCGTGTCCAGAATGACTGCCTGGTTGGTGAACCACCAGTGCATGGAGTAAGTGCCTCCGGTGCCCTGAAGCTTGTCCTGAAGCGCGTCTGGGAAACGGAGTTCGCTGCGGCGGATGGCTTCTGTTTTACCGCTTCCCGGCTCGCCAACAATGACGTACCAGGGAAGCGAGTAGATGTCCTTGCCATACTCCCGAAAGGTCTGGATGCCCTTCTGGAAATTGTTCCGCATGTCGTCCAGGCGGGCGATTTCCGCCGGGTCGTTGACATTGATGGTGTCGTCCCAGCCGGAAGCAGATCCGTGCAAAGCGGACTCGAAACCTTCGCCCTGCGCTTCATGCTCCTTCTTCGCCTTGCGGGCACGGATGCCCATGGCGATGAGGCCGATGACCGTCATCACGGAGATGGCGATGATGGACCACAGAGTGCCCTGGCCGTCGCCCCACTTGTCCCCGGCAAAATACGCAAGGCCCGTCACCGACCCGCACATGATGAGGCTGTAAAGCGTCGTCACCGGCCCGGGGAGGGCGTTGTAACCCCAGGATTTCGCATGGCTGGAAGTGTACACTTCCATCTGCGGTCTCGGCACGGAGGACTTTTTGAACTTCGGCATCGGGGAGGGCAGTTAACCAATTATTGTTTCATCTGCCAGGGTGCGCCCTGGTGTGACTCGTTGATCTCTCGGAGGTGAATCTGGTTGTCGAGCTTGCCAACCAGGTTCTTCGCCAGCCAGGCATAGATGGGCAGACCGGCCAGCAGGAGGCTGATGATGCCCGCAAACAGGATGGAACTTCGCAGTTCAGGCGGCCTCACAAAGTCCCGCGTGTCGGTATACTTGTAGGTCTGCGGCATCAGCTTTTCCACCGTGTGCTCCACCAGCCAGGGCCGGATGGCCGGCACGATGCGGCGCACGTAGCTGCGCAAGCGTTCGGGGTCATTGAAGAAGTACCCCTGAAAACCCAGTCCCAGGCAGACATAATAAACCAGCAGCCGTTCGGCCACGGCCTTGGTGGGCGTCTGCTGCAGTTCACGGTCCAGATGGTTGGTGAAAAAGGCCTCGTCACCTGCCAGACCGTCCTTGGCAAAGCCCAGACGCTCCGAGTTCCATCGCTTGGCAAATGACAGGCGCGGATTCTGCGCGATGACGTCATCCACAAAATAATTCACCGGCGTTTTCAGGTGGCGTACATGCTCCTGCAAGGTGGGGTCCTCATTGGCGCGCTGGTCAATGCTTCCCAGAAGTCCGAGAATCTTTCCCCGGACATCGCCATAAGACAGAGGCGCGCCGCTCCGCGCCAGGCGGTTCACCTGGCAGAGGTATTGCAGCAGCGGGTCATAGAGCAGAAGAGCTTTCATGGATGGCAGGGAAAGGCTTATCCAATGGGATTCGGCACTGTGGCGTAAAGGGTCAGCTTGAACTTCGAATGATCATCCGCGTCAAAGTGGGCAATGCCCTGCGGCTCGCGCATGAAATGCTCCCAGATGCGTCCGCTTTCATCAAGGTTGATGCGGTAAAAGTATTGTTTGGCCTTCACCGGCAGTTCCAGCGGCGGCGTGCGCTCTTCCTTGAGCAGAAGGCCGCGGATGGCACGCAGGCCGTAGCTGGCAGGCATGAGCTTGAAGCGGTCGCGATCTTCCACCAGACGGACCAGGGTCGCGGGGTCCAGGGGTGTCTCCACAGAGAGGTAGAAACCCGTGGCCTCCTTGAAAAATCCGCCGTTCAAATCCCCCACAAACACGCCATCATCGAGAAGGAACTCGATCTTGCGATAGCGAGGACCGGAGATGCCGCCCAGGAAGGAACGGATCTTCGCATCCAAATCCGCAAATGGCGGATACGGGTTGTCGTGGTCATACGGCAACGGCTCCAAAATGCCCTTGCCGGGGTAAAGCGAGGTCAGTTCGGCCAGCAGATCCTTGAGAGCCAGGTAGATGTCGAACAAAGGGACCCGGCCTGCACAGCCAGCCACATTCGGCGAATCATCCAAAAGCGATGGCAGCAGAGCCGCCGAGCGGCTGAGGCAGCGAAGGCGGCTGAGATGTTCATACTGCGAACCTTGCAACGAACGCAGGTCCAGCGGCGTGTTGGCGAGCTGGCCTGCCAGCTGCTCGCGCGTGGCGCACACCTGGCTGGTGAGATCCTTCACCAGCTGGAACAGCACCGGCGCCCCATGCAGCAAAAGCGTGGGCGGTACAAAAAACGGATCTGGCCGCGGCAGGCCTGCGGCGTCGTCAGACACCTGCCGGACCACCTTCACCAGAGGCAGGTATTCGACATCGGAGCGGCGCTCATCATCGAACATGAGCATGCCGTTCAGCTTGCGCACCTGCATGGGCTGGGAGTTCTGGCCGGTGTTTTCATCAGGCACGGGCACTTCAGCCACCTGGTAGATCAGCTTCTGGCCCGGGCGCGCCTGGCCAAGATCAATGGTGTTTTCTCCCGAAGCCTGCCACAGAGGCAAAGCAAGACCGACCGTAAAACCGCCGGGACGGTCGCGAAACGCCTCGCGGATGTCGAGCGTGGGCAGGATGGCATCTTGGGGAAAACGGAACAGCGTGCCGCTGGGCATGGCCACCGTGAGTTTGTCAAAACGGATGCGGTTGTCCGCCAGATCATCCTTCGCCAGCCGTGCCTCGATAACGCCATAGGAGAACGGCATGGACAGGCGGCGCTCCGCCCAGATGCCCGTGAACACGGAACGCTGAAGCATCTGCAGATGGTGAGGCTGCAGGAACAGACCTTCGTGCCAGTGGACTTGAACGGACATAGAAAAAGAATCGTGTTAAAAAAAGTCTCAGCCGCGATGCACGGCATGGAAGAAGGCCTCGGCGGCATTGACGATGTGCAACTGCAGACGGTGCTCCAGTTCGTTAGGCGTGAGCGACAGGCTCAGCTGCTTGTAGCGGGCCCACATTTCCTCCACAGTGGGTGGACGTCCGCGGGCTTTGCGCAGCTCCCGCTGAATGGTTTCGGGATCCAGGAACTGGGAGCACTCGCGCGCAAACGACTGGCTTCCCTGCCCGAGACCGCTGAGAATGGCCACCAGAAGCCGGGCGGCTGTTTGCTGGTCTCGCAGGGCATTGATCAAGTCCGCACCGGGCCTTCCTTCCAGACTGTTGCGCAGATGCTGGCCCAGAGGAACCCGGGAGGCTGCGGAGGGCTGCAAACGCGCGCTGCGGGAAAGTTCCCGCCAGGCCGGCCAGACGGTGGAAAGCAGATCCCCCAGCAGACTGGCCTGCCCTGCAAGCTCGACCAGCAGGCCCAAAATATTCAGGAGATCCAGCGGCCCGCTGTGGCGTGACTCGTCCATTTTCAGACGGGTGCGCATGACCTCCATCTTCAGTTCTGCCAGGTCTTCACTGCCAGGTGCCAGCTTAACAAAGGCCTCAATGGGAGAAATCCGCTCTGCAGGCGGAGCCATCACACCGGCCTCCTTCAATTCCGCAAGGCAGGCAACCCGGTCCCGTTCGGACAGGGCCTGCCATTTTTCGCCAAGCATGCGTGCCAGACGGATGGGATGAATATCTTCCGCAGCCCCAGCGGGACCAGGATCGGAATTCGGTGCTGGAGCCGAAGAGGAAGGCATTGGGATGCTAAAGGGACGGCTCAGCGGCCGCCGTGCCGCTCGTTAAAGTCTTCTTTGAACTTGTCCGCCACCTCTTCAAGGAAGTCCGGAAGCTCGATCTTGCCAGCAAAAATCTCGACAGCCTGGTTGCCCAGCTGCTCGTCGGAAACAATCTCCGTGGGACCATAGTCACCGCACAGATCCGCACCCCGGCCCAGGACACTGCGCAGCTGGCTGTTAACCGCATTGGCGCGGCCACGGCTGAGACGGATGTTGGTGGACCGTGATCCGGAAGGAGAAGCATAACCCACCACCAGGATCTGGCAGCCCGGATCATCCAGAAGGGCGCGGTTGCCAGCATCACTTAGGGCATCTTTCAGATTTCGTTTTTCACGCTCCATCAGCGTCATTTTGCCTGTGGGGAAAGTGATGCGGGCCACCATGCGGGCATCCGTCAGCAGGCCGACCATCTGGCGGAGTTTGGTTTTTTCCTCAAAGGTGAAGTGATCATTGGCCTTCTCGATGCGCTCAAGCAGGAAGGTGCGCATGGCATCATCCACCTTGGCTTTTTCAGCCCGGGCTTCTGCACTCACCACTGCCGGGGCAGGGGTAGAGGCCACGGCAGGGGCTGGGGAAGGCGGGGCCACCCCACCGCCTGCGCCCCCTGGAGACACAGGCAGATCCACCAAGCCTGTTGTAGAGGAAGGTGTTGTCGAAGGCGAGGGTGCGGCCGGAGCCGACGATGTCGCCGGTGCACCTGGAGCACCACCGGCAGGGCCCGGAGCGGGCGAAGCCGCGGCCACTTCAACAGGAGGCGGTGGGGGCGGTGGCGGGGCAGGCTCGATTTTAACCGGGAAGGTTTTGGTCTCTTTGTTGCCTCCACGGGAGACCGCAGTGAACTCCACATCAAAGCTGCCGGCCGCCGTCGGGGTCCCCGCGATCACCCAGCTTTCTGGGTTCTTGGGCGAAACTTTCACCTCCAGGCCTCCAGGGGCTTCGGCCGGACGGCTGAATGCCGCCGACTTAGCCCCGGTAACGATGGTGGTGTAACCCGTGATTTCGTTGCCCACCTGCAATCCATGCGGGCTGAAGGACCACTCCAGCGGTTTCTCCAAAATCTTGATCGCCAATGTGGCGGGGGCCGACTTGCGAGAACTGCCTTTTTCACGGGTGGCGGTGAAGGAAACATCTTTGCTTTCCGCTCCTTTGTCAGGGGCCCCCAGGACCGAGTAGATCCGTTTGCCATCCACAGGCTCGTCACCGGTTTCATCCACCACGGCCAGACCGGCGGGCAGTTCGATGGCTTCTTCATCCAGGACACCGTTGGTCACGGTGATTTCCACCGGGCGCAGTTCTTTGCCCTCCTGCACTTCAACGGCCGTTTCAGAGACCTCAATCACCGGGACCTTGGTGGAGTCCAGATACCAGTAGCCACCGCCCGCCAGAGCCAGGACAAGGACGCCCAGGCCGATGATCAAAGGTGCCTTGGAGCCTTTGCGAGCCGCGGCTTTTTTCTCCCGCTCCTTGGTGTCACGCTCTTCCATCTGGGCCCAGGGATCATCCCCATCTCCTCCTGGAGGCGGTGTGTGCCAGGCAGGAGGCGGCGCGGGATTGTAAGAACTGGCCGGAGGAGCTTCCGAAAGTGTCTGCGCCCAGGGGTCCTCGTGGCTGGCCACAGGCGCTGGAGCAGGCGGTGCCGAGTACTCCTGCTGCACATAGGGATCATTATCCAGCGGGATGGAACCCGTGCTGTACTCCGCAGGCGGCGTGGGGTACGCACCATAATCATCTGCGGGGGCAGGCGGCGCTTCACTGTAAGCCGGTGCGCCGCCGACTCCCAGCGCTTGAAAAGCGGCCGGCACCGAGGGACGGGATTCAAAAGTGTTCTCGCAATGGTTCTCGACGATCAGCGACCACGCCTCAGGCGACATGCCAGCGAGGATCAGCCGGCCATTGCCCACCTGGGACCAGCGATGCAGGGCCAGCAGATGCTTGAAACCCGCGACGTCCATGGACGACACCAGGGTACAATCCAGCACAATGCTGGAGCCCTTTTCAACGGAAGCCTTGATGCTGGTCACAAGGTCCGTGCCGGCAGAATTGTCCAGCGGGCCGCTAAGGGCAGCTACGTGGATTCCATTCACTGATTGAAGCGCCAGGGGCATAGTGTGGGAAGTATAGGTATCAGGCACCTAGGGCGTCAAGCCAGGATGACCAGATCGTGCAAAGTAAGTCATCATCTGATAGGCCACGTTTTATCGCACGAGAAGCCACTCTCCGTTGAACATCCACCATGCATCCAGCACGGCGGCAACACCCTCAGATTCATTGACCAAAACCAGGGGGCTTTCGGCTGTGGATTCGTCCAGCAAGCGGGCCAGCCTCCCCTGCCCTGCCAGTTCCAGGCGCAAGCCCTGTTCCGGCAGCGGTTGCAGCACCCATTCGCCGCGCTTGAGCAAAGCAGGAAAACCCAGCGCTTCATCAGCATCCTCTCCGTGGATGTAATAAGCTGCTTCCAGGGCCTGACGGCGAAGCTTCACCAAGTCTTCATAACCGCCAAACTGCAGCCGCTGGTGATAGGCCCGCACCAGCCCCTGAACGGCAAAGAGCGTGCGCTGATCATCCGGCAGAGACTGGCTGCGCGCCCAGGGGCAGGCGGGCCATGGAGGCGGCAGCAAAAGGATGCTGCTGATGCGCACAGATTTGTTGCGAAGCTTCTTCGGGCTGCCAATGCGCCAGTTAAGTTCCTCCGCCTGCCCCGGCAGCGCCAGCAAGGGTGCATCTTCATCTGCGTCTTCCAGCAGCGGATCCGAATCCGGTCCGGCAGGCTCCTCAAATCCCAAATGCCCATGCGGCAGTTCGGGTTCCGCCTTCCACTGCAGCACACCGATGTCACTGACGTTGCGTACCGAATCGCGCGCAAACTTGTGCTGGAGCGTGGCTTCAATGGCCGCCTCAGACCCGAAGGCCGAACCTTCCTCCAAAGGAGAAAGCAGGACCTGGATCACGTTCATTCCTTGAAACAGCCACTCGTTCAGCGGCAAATCCAGGCTGAGCGCCGTGCCGGTGACTTCGCAAAATACAGGCACATCATTGACGCGCAATTCCACCATGCACTGCGAGGAGCGCACTGCGAGCCGGAAGACCGGCTGATCCGAAGGATGGAGGAAAACTTGCATCAGAAAACAAAGGCTTTGGCATCGATCAGCACCAGGGGATCTCGGCGGCCTGTCCCGGCTCCCCGCCCGATGGCCAGGAACGTGCAGGCAGCATGGGTACCGCAGAGGGCGGCTTGGCACCCGGCGGCTGCCAGCGGCGGAAACGGCAGCCAGGACGCCACTTTTCCAAACCGGCCACGGAGCACCCGGTGAAGCTCAAAAGGGCACGGCAGGGTTTGCCGAGCGGATCAGGCAAAGGCGATTCCGGCGCGGGTTCGCACACAGCGCTCAGCCCGGCGGGTGCGGTGATGTCCTCGGCCCCACCGTAGTGAGCCACCAGGGTGTCATACTCACGCAAGGAACGGATTTCGAGATTGAGCGCCAGCCTGCCTGCCGCCCGCCCCAAACTCTGGGTCGATGTTGACGGACGGCGGGATTCAATGCCTGCACGCAAGCTCACCTGCCCTTCTGCCACCAGCCATAGGCCCAGTTCCTGAGCAACTTCCTCGACACGCACAGCGTCCAGCCCCACCAGCAGCGGAGCCAGCAAGCGTCGTTTGCCCGGGTCCTCCAGCCAGGCGGGCAGCAGGCTGATCTCGCCTTGGGCACCCATGAGAGGATCGCCACTTACCAGCACCTTCAAGGCATGCCCCAAAAGGCCGTTGCCCTCCTGCTCAAACAGCTGGGAATCGACCTGCAGGGAAAGCTGCGGCCATGGAGAAAGACGCAGTTCGCCATGCTTCTCCAGGCGCGGATTGTCCAGGCCCTGCAACCGTGTACCCGGGCGCAATGCCATCAACGCCACAGCGCATTTGGCGAGAACTTCGACCGCATCAGTCCACCGGCACAAGGCCCGCAACTGGTCCCGGCCGGTGACTTTAAACTCCTGGCCATTGTACAAACAGGCCAGGTCCCCGTCCAGCAGGGCCACAAAACCGGCCGTGGAGTTAGGCTTGGCTTCAGTGCGCAGCACCAGTCTGCCGTGCCACCGAACATCCGGAAAGGCTGCCACGGAGGCCTTTAGCTTGGCGGCCGGACAGCCCGGCACACTCAGGGACCAAACTTGGGCCGGCAAGGCCGGTGCCTTGAACGGGTGCAGCAGAGAGATCATGTCCTCTCCCAGCGGCTCCATCAGCCGCGAGTCCAAAATGGCAGGTGCTTTCCAACCCCACTGGTTGAAGGGCACATCCTGAAGACCGCCGCCTACGCCATCCACTTTTACGCGATTGGGCTGGCCAGGGGGGCATTGGTTGGCTCCCTGCGCGCTCACTGCGATCTCCGCGACCTCTTTGCCATCATGCACGGAGAGCACCTGCAGCATGGGTGGCGGCAGCTGGGCTGTCATGACCTGCATGCGGCTGTTTTGCGGAGGTGAATCCGGGGTCTCGTTGGGCAGCCGTGTCTTCAGCGGCAGGGCCAGGGCATAACCGCGCTCGAACCCCCGGCAGGACAAAGTCAGCGAGGTGCGGGAACAGCAGCCGGGCATGGGAGATTCCGCCGCCTGTACCGAGTCGCTAACCGGCTGGAGACTGCAAAAAGAGCTCTCCAGCTTTTCGTTGTTGAATTGAAAGCTCCAGGGATCTGCCATGAGTCGTCAGGCCTCCGAAGGGTTGAAGCCCTTCTGGGCTGCGGCCACCAGTTCCTGGGCCTTGAGAGCGCCGTCCAGGTCTTGAAGCAGAATGCGCTCGGCCTCGGGAAACTGGCCGGAAGAATGGAAGTCCTCGCCGTAGGCCAGACCTGCCTGGATGAACTGCACCACCGAAGTCTCCGTGGTGATGCCGTAACCCTCGGCAGCCACGATCTGGCGGCGGATGAGGGAATCCAGCCCTTCGGCTCCGGCTTCCTGGACCCACTCACGATGATGCGTTTTCAAGAACGCGGCCACCCGGCTGACAAAGGTCGAACGCACTTTGTCGAGGAACAGCTGAATTTGGTCTGGGCGGATCTCAATCATGACGGGAGAAACGAAAAGGGAAGGCGCTTCAGGATGATTGCGTCACACCGGGCAGGCGCTGGTGGGAACTGAGGTTGTCCAGCAACACACTCCGCCGTTCCACGGCCCCGTTTTTCAAGCGGTCCAGCAGCACTGACGAAGCATCTTCGCTCTCGCAGGCATAGGTTACCTGCAAGCTGAACAGGTGCTTGAGCTGAGCGGTATCACAGGTGGTCGCAAACGGCCGCCACACGCGGGGGTCATAGAACCGGAAGAAGACGATGCGGCCGTCCGGCAGGCGCACCTGGGCCAGCTCGCGCAGGTGCCGCAGCACCTCGTCCATGTCCGTGCCGGGAGGACAGAGGATAAAGATCCCCCAGTTGCGCCCCCAGCCATCGGCCGCCAGCCACTCCGTCACGGCAGAACCGCGCTCCACACGGGTCAGGTAGGCAGCGCGGGTCACCTCTTCCGGCTCGTCCGAAGCCAGAGGAAGCAAAGGCTTGTGCTCCGCTTCCTCATCCTCCAAAAAATCCGGGAGCTGGCGGACGGTGGCACCGTCCAGCAGTGCGTAAACATCCTGGGCCTCACCCTCAGTGCCGGCCGTGAAAAGCGTTTCCCAGAGGTTGTTCTTGGCGGAAGATGAAAGCATGACGCAAAGGGGACAGGCGGAAAAGAACGGGCGGCCGGGCTATTTGGAATAGAAAGGAGAACCGCTCTGCGCGGCGAGATCCTGCACCGTTTGGTTCTTCCAGGTGCCGGGCTGGGAAGCATGTCCCATCCCCTTGGATTTGTCGACTTTTCCAGCCTTGGAGTCGTCTGCCATGGCGGCCTTTTTCGGCTTTTCGACCGATTTCTTGGCCACCGACTTCTTCGGTGTGGCGGCTCCGCCGGAATTGATCAGCACCATGGTTCCCTGCACCGCCACACCAGTGGGGCCGATGGTGATGAAACCGCCTGCTCCCTTCAGGGTGATCATGGGGGCGTCGATCACAATGCTCATGCCGGAGACGATGGACGTGGCCATGCCCGTGGTGATCTCAGTGTCTGTTCCCGCCTCAATGCGGAGATCCATGCCCGCAGTCACCTGGTAGGCCTTTCCCACATTGGTCAATGAATCACCGCCGATGTCGGCATGGTGATCCTTGCCCACGCTTTCCTTGTGGTGGCGGCCGATGACCTGGTCGAGGTCCCTGCCCGCTTTTTCCGTCTGGTCATTCTCGACGATCAGGTGCTGGTCCGTGCCGGTGTACTCCTTGCGCTGCTTCTTCACCCGCACGTCCATATCCTTCTGCGCGTGCAGGAAGATCTGTTCGTTGTTCTTCGAGTCTTCAAAGCGAAGCTCGTTGAATCCGCCTCCGCCTTTGGTGGAGTTGGACTTCCACACTGTGCGAGACTTGTCCGCAGGCAGATTGTAGGGCGGTTTGTTCTCGCCATTGTAGACCCGCCCTGTCACCAGAGGCTGGTCCGGATCTCCGTTGAGGAACTCAACAATCACCTCCTGCCCGATGCGCGGCAGGCTCATGAAACCATAACCGCCGCCCGCCGAAGGCTGGCTGACACGCACCCACTTGGAGGAGTTTTCATCCCCTTTGCTCCGCCGGTCCCAGTAGAAGTGCAGCTTCACCCGCCCGTGTTCGTCGCAGTAGATTTCTTCGCCTGCAGGGCCAACCACCAAAGCAGCCTGGGGACCTTTGACCACCGGCTTGACCGAGGTGCGCGCCGGACGGAAAACACCCGTCGTCGGAATGCAGGTGATCTGGCATTCAAATTTGTCCCCGCTCGAACCGCCGGTGCCATAGGCATCAATGCTGACAGTCACCACCGTGGAGATGATGAGATAGTCCCGCTGCTGGTCCGCGCGCTCAGCACGGGACAGATTGAATTTGTAACCGCAGGCGATGGCCCGGGCGGTCGACAGGGCGTCCATGGTTTCATACCCCGTCTGTGCCTCTTCCAAACGTACCTTGGAGAGATTGGACCCGTCATCATTCTCCCGGAAATAACCGGGGAATTCAAAGTGCTCAAACTTGGCCGCCGCGTGCTTCTTCTCGCGGGCCAGTTTGGAGCGCAGATCCTTTTTGGGACTCTTGAAGTTGTAGTCGTTGGTGGCAAAGGCACCTGAACTGACGGTTTTCTGCACACGCAAGTCGTAGAGATAACCGTCAT
>DASWXG010000548.1:0-10806 GCA_036405615.1 Prosthecobacter sp.
AAAGGCGAGCCTGACTCCAGCCATCCAGAAGATGGCAGCGGGAGGTGCCGAAACGGTTTTTACCTCCGCTGATGGGAACAAGCTGGGGCCTTTCAAGGTAACTCCCGTCATTGGGGCTGACGGGTACACCGTGGATTTAAGGGTCGAACTTCACGGCGACGTAACCGGTGTTCCCAAATTTCCCCCTACCTCCGTGACTGTCTGGAATGGACAGACCGTGATGTTTTGCAGCTCTCCCTCGGGCACCGGCAAAGACGCGACGGCTATCTTTCTGACCGTGGGATGGCCGGAGAAATGAGGCGGCGTCCGCCAAGGCTATCGGTCAGATGAGCCTGTGCCCCGAGGATGATCAAGCAGCCACGTCAGCGCTTCACGCATGTCCGCACTTTCCTGCTGTGCAATCCAGGCCTTCATTGCGTCCGGTTGCAAAACGGCCCACGTGCGTAAGGCACAAAAAGTGCGGTCAATCATGTCAGAGTCGCTGCTGTATTGATCATCCCCCGAGAACAATTTGATCAGGTTTTCTCGCGGACATATGCCAGCCTCGGAAAGAAAGCGGAACCCATAACGAGCTGCTTCAGCAACATCAATGTCCCCCCATTGTTCCATGATCGTGATGCCCCATGACTGAGAAGTTAGCGTTAACAAAAAACGTGGGAGACCTCTGATGTCGAAATCATTCACGATTCCCAGTCCAAAATGGCAGGTATTCCAGGACCGGCTTTGGAATCCGTAAACAGCGTTTTCAACAATCGTAAGGACGGCCTCTGCGTTTGCAGTAGAGACAGCAAAGTCAATGGCGAGTTGAGGATTCCACGGAGCCGCTTCGTGAATCAACTCCGCCAGAACGTCGTCGGTGACCGAGCTGTTTGCCTTGGCTTGTTCCAACAAGCGCTGGCGGGTGGCAGCGTCAGCAAATCCCAATAATAGGGCTCGTGCCCTGGTGGAGAGCGTATTCAGGCGTGGATCCAACGGTTCAACCCAGCTCGCCATCCCCGGCAGGTCTGTTTTGGCCCACTGCAGCAACCATTCTTGGGAAATAGTATTTCCGTCTGGGTCCGTTTTGCCATCGGGCCATTCTGCTGTCTGTGAAAATGCAATGATGTCTGCTGCTTCTTTTGGAGCGCGCGCCAGCCAGCGCCGCAATATGACCTCTAGAGTGCCTTTATAACCTCTGCTCACGGCCTCAATGGCTTCCTCTTTGGATCCTTGATAGGGAGCTTCAAAAGCCCTTATCAGTTCCTCTGTGTCGGAAGAGGTATAAACCGGTGATTCATAGGAGCGAACCTCTGGCAAGCTGCCGAAAGTGGCGAGATATCGGGAAGCAAAGTCACTGAGAATGACGATTTTATCGGCTCGGGCGAGTCTGGACTTCTTGATGCCTTGGGGGAAGGTTTCCAAGCCTCTGGTCAGCCAAAAAGGAGATTTTCGCAGGGCGTCGAGATCGGAAACCTCGATTTTTGGATTGCTCCATTTGTCCAGAGAAAGCCAGTCAAAGGCGACAAAGGAAAACAATGTCTGCGAGTGTTTCCAGGCTGCCTGCGGGTCGCGTTCTGCCCAGATGGGCAGAATCAGCGCTACAAGCTCATCTGGCCACTGGGTCCCTTGCAGAGTGATGCACAGATCAAAAGCCCTCGGGAAATCCTCCACAGGGATACGATGCAGATAGCTTGACAGCACTGCATGCCTGATGGCGGGGTTGGATTCCAGAAAGATGCGTTCCAAGACTTTTTCCAGAGAAACATCTTCATGATGCTTCCACGGGAGGCTGACGAGGGGTTGAAAGTCCAGGGGGCTTAGCCCCAAGCGCTGACCAAAGCTAGACTGGAACGGCAGCAAGAAGAGAACAGCCGCTAAAAGCAACAGATGGAGCATACGCTGACGTTTAACAGATGACCTGTTTTTTGGACAGTTCCGGATAGCAAAAAGGGAGGCTGTTGCCAGCCTCCCTTAATGTTGGAGATGATGAATCGAAAGGCAGGCTGAGAGCCTGCCTCACCTGGATCAGGCGAGGGCCTGGGCCACGGCTTCGGCGGTGATGCCGAGCTGCTTGAAGACGGTGTTGCCCGGGGCGCTGAGGCCGAAGCGGTCAATGCCGATGACCTTGCCCTGGGTGCCGACGTATTTCCACCAGAGGCCAGTGACACCGGCTTCGATGGCGACGCGCTTGGTGCAGGCGGCAGGCAGGACGGACTCGCGGTATTCAGCGCTCTGGCGGTCGAAGATCTCGAAGCAAGGCAGGCTGACGACGCGGACGCCGGGTTTGCCCTTGGCACCTTCCACGGCCCACTGGACTTCAGAGCCGGTGGCGATGACGATGGCTTCCAGCGGAGCGGTTTCCTTCACGAGGACGTAGCCACCTTTCAGGGTGCCTTCGCGACGGGTCGCGGCGCTGGCGGATCCCTGGTGAGGCAGGTCCTGACGGCTGAGAGCCAGGAGGGTCGGGCCATCGGCGCGGCTGAAGGCGGCGGCGAAAGCGGCGGCGGTTTCTTCAGCGTCGCCTGGACGGATGACGTCGAGGTTCGGGATCACACGTAGGCCGCTGACGGTTTCCACCGGCTGGTGGGTCGGGCCGTCTTCACCGACGCCGACGGAGTCGTGCGTGAAGATGTAGGTGACTGGCAGCTTGGAAAGGGCGGCCAGACGGATGCTCGGGCGGCAATAGTCGGCGAAGACCAGGAAGGTGGCACCGCTGCCGAGGAAGAGGCCGTCATAGGCGATGCCGTTGCAGATGGCGCCCATGGCGTGCTCGCGAATGCCGAACCAGATGTTGCGGCCGGTGAAGTTGGTGGCGCTGAAGTCGCCGCCGCCGGTGATGTAGTTCTTCGTGGAGCCGAAGAGGTCAGCACTGCCGGTGATCAGGTTTGGAACGACCTTGGCGATGTGGTTCAGAATCTCACCGCCGCTGTTGCGGGTGGCGGCTTTGCCTTCAGCCGGATATTCCGGGATGGCCTTGAGGAGTTCTTCCACGCAGACTTTGCCAGCGCGGGCGGTTTCCAGCTGCTTGGCGAGTTCCGGGTTGGCGGCGGTCCAGGCAGAGAAGGTTTTTTCCCACTCGGAGTAGGCGGCTGCGCGCTTGGCCTTGAGATCGGCAAAGTAGGCTTTCACTTCTTCGCTGACGTAGAAATGGGTGCCCTCTGGGATACCCAGGCCTTTTTTGGCGGCGTCCACGAACTTGGCTCCGCCTTCGCCGTGGCCCTTGGAGGTACCGGCGACTTCAGGGATGCCTTTGCCGATGACAGTCTTGGCAATGATGATTTTGGGCTTGCCGTTGTCGGTCGCCTTGGCGGTCTCGATGGCCTTGAGGATGGCGTCGAGGTCATGACCGTCAATGGTCACGGCGTCCCAGCCGAGGGCGGTGTAGAGGGCCTGGGTGTCTTCGCTCTGGGTCACCTTGGCCATGGCGTCGAGAGTGACGTCGTTGGAATCAAAGATGACAATCAGGTTGTCCAGTCCGTTGTGGGCGGCGAAAGCCACGGCTTCACGGGCGACACCTTCCTGAAGGCAACCGTCGCCGGCGAGGGCGATGATATGGTTTTCCAGGATCTTGTGCTCGGCGGTGTTGTAGGTGGCGGCGGCCATCTTGCCGCTCAGGGCGAAGCCGACGGCATTGCCGATGCCCTGGCCGAGGGGGCCGGTGGTGCACTCCACGCCCACGGTTTCAAAGGACTCGGGGTGACCGGGGGTGTGGCTGCCCAGGACGCGGAATTTGGTCAGCTCCTCCAGGGAGAGATCATAACCGCTGAGGTGCAGCCAGGAGTAGATGAACATGGAGCCGTGACCTGCGGACAGGATGAAACGGTCGCGGTTCAGCCACTTCGGCTGGGCTGGATTGCACTGCAGATTCTGACCGAAGAGGACGGCGCCGATGTCGGCAGCGCCAAGGGGAAGGCCGAGGTGGCCGGAGGAGCACTTGTGCACGGCGTCCATGGCGAGACCACGGGCTTCGTTGGCTGCTTGAGCGAGGATGGCTTTGTTCATGAGAATCGAATCAGGGAATCAAGGGGTCAAGTTTGGCAATGAAGCGCGAGAGGCGGCCAGGCGCGGGAGGGCGGCTATTTACTGGCGCAGGGGGCTCTTTCAAGAAAGAAAACCGCCAGAGGGGGAATGTCCCGGGGCGAAAAACAGAATTTTCCCCCTGCATTGCTGTTGCTGGAAACAGTGGGGCAATGGTGCCACGTATGCTGCTTCACATGATTGTACAAGGCAGAGTTTGGGTCCTTCTGGGTGCAGGGGTGCTGACGTTCCCGGCGCTGGGAGACGAAGTGTCTGTTTTTTCGAAAATGGAAAAAGATATTCTTCCGTTTCTCGAAAAACACTGCCTGGAGTGTCACGACTCCTCCTCGGCGAAGGCCGACATCAATCTCGAGCCCTTGTGGGATGCCAAGGCCGCCCGGTTGGATGTGCGCTTGTGGGACAAAATCGAAGACCAGGTGCGCAACCGGCAGATGCCGCCTGCCAAGGAAAAGGTCCAGCCAACGGACGATGAGCGAAAACACCTGTCCGCCTGGGTGGCAGAGGCCCAAACGGCGGTGAGGGCACAGCCCGCCAGTGATCCCGGCTTTCGTAAAGCCCGCCGCCTGACGCGACGCGAGTACAGCCTGACCCTGCGGGACCTGCTGTACGGAGCGCATGATCATCTCGGAGACTCTTTCCCCACGGATGGGGCGGGAGGTGAAGGGTTCGACAACAATGCGGACACGCTTTTCATCCCGCCGCTGCTGATTGAAAAGTTCATTGCAGCCACCGATGCCGGACTGGATGCCGCCTGGGGCAAGTGGGAGATCAAAAAACGGCTCATCACCCAGTGGCCTTCAGAAACGAAGAAACCCCAGCAGGCAGCCCGGGAGACCTTGCAGGATTTTGCCCGGCGGGCCTACCGGCGCCCGGTCAGCGGGGCGGATGTGGATCCTTTGGTGGCGGTGTTTGACCAGGGGATGAAACGCAAGACGGACTATGAATATGCGCTGAAGATGGCGTTCAAAGCGGCCCTGCTCTCGCCCAAGTTTCTCATTCTCCAGGAGCAGGACAGGGCGGGGGAGAACAAGCCATGGGCAGTCTCCAGCCATGAAATGGCCCAGCGGCTGTCTTATTTTCTCTGGTCTTCCATGCCGGACGAGGAACTGAGCCGTCTGGCGGACGAGAATAAACTCGGAGATGCGGGGGCGATCGAGGTCCAGGTGAAACGGATGCTGGCGGACCCCAAAGCAGAGGCGCTGACCAAGCACTTTGCCGCCCAGTGGCTGGGCCTGGACGCACTGTTCAATACGGTGGATCCAGATCGTGGAAAATACAAGGAATTCACCCAGAGCCTGCGCCAGGCCATGTATGATGAAGGCGTGTTTTTCTCCTCGGCCATCCTGCGAGAAAACGGCCGGGTGCTGGACTTCATCGACAGCAACTACACCTTTGTAAACGAGGAACTGGCAAAGCTGTATGAGATCCCCGAGGTGAAGGGCAAGGAAATGCGGAAGGTGTCTTTCAAAGATGACCGACGTGGTGGAGTGCTGGGAATGGGCGGCATGCTGGCCGCCACAGCCTATCCCCAGCGCACCAGTCCGGTGCTGCGCGGAAAATGGGTGCTGGAGAACCTCATGGGAACACCGCCGCCGCCTCCCCCACCCAATGTGGGCTCCCTGCCTGAAGATGATCGGAAGATCGAAAACCTTACCTTCCGCCAGCAACTGGAGAAGCATCGCAGCAAAGCCCAGTGCATGGGCTGCCACAACCGGCTGGATCCGCCCGGATTTGGCCTGGAGAACTTCGATCCCATTGGCAAATGGCGCGAGAATGAGAACGGCAAAGCCCTGGATGTGACCGGTAACTTTGTAGACGGGCGGACCTTTAAAGGGCCTGCGGAAATGCGCCGCATTCTGATGAGCGAGAAGCACAAGTTTGTGCGAAACTTCTCTGCACGCCTGCTGGGTTACGCATTGGGGAGAGGCCTGGAACCCTATGACCAACCCACGCTACTGCGGTTGGAAGAGACTCTGGTGAAGAATGACTACCGGGCGCTGGCCCTGATCGTCGCCGTCGCTCAGAGTTATCCGTTTACTCATCGGAAGCATTGAGCAGGCTGTGAGGGCCAGCCTTCTTTAAAGCTTGGGCGCAGGGTTTAACTGGTCGTTAGGCGCGCCCCGTCTCTCGCGGATGAAAGGGCCGGGAGAAAGCCGGTTGAGCGGACTGTCTGCGTAACCTTGGGCGGGGTTGATGAAAACTCCTTCGCGAATCTCGAAATGAAGGTGGGCAGGGTAAAGGCCATCTGCTGTGCCCACCGTCCCCAAGGGGAGGCCGCGAGGGACGAAATCTCCCGTTTTGGCCCACCGGGTTTCAAGATGGGCATACACGGTCTGGCAGGTGCGCGGGCTGCCCTTGCTGGAGCTGGATGGAAGGCGATGGGCCAGGATGATCATGTTGCCCCAGCCGCCGCCGGGATTGCCAGAATAGACCACCCTGCCTGCCGCGCTGGCATAGACTGGGTCGCCACGATCTGAGTTGCCGCCTCCAATGCCGTTCAGATCATCACCCAGGTGGCGGTTGATGCGAAAGGGCTGGGCATTGTAAGTCAGGGCGGCATGCTCCGAACCCAGCGGCTGATCGAACCGGTCTGCCAACGGCAGCGCCATTTCTTCAAGCACAGACAGTCTGAGAAAGGCTGGGTCCACAGGGAGGGCTTCGGCGGCCTGGCGTGTTTGCCACCATTCCCGGCCGCCACAGGGCATCCAGAAAGCCCACCCCAAAAAGCCCAGCAACAGCAAGTTGATAGCTGGCGCCGGGCTCATGGCTTAGACTGGCTGGGCGGACCTACTGCAGACGTTTGGCGACTTCGGCAGACAGCGCGCGGTTGTCGGCGCGGCCTTCGGCGCGTTCGCCCAGGACCTTCATGACATTGCCCATTTCTTTTTTGGACGTAGCACCCAGTTCAAGGATGACGCTGTTGACGAGTTTTTCCATCTCATCAGCACTCATGGCTGCAGGAAGGTATTTTTCCAGAACGGCGATTTCGGCGTTCTCAGTGGCGGCGAGGTCGGGGCGGCCGCCCTGCTCATAGCTGGCTACGGAGTCCTGGCGTTTTTTTAGCTCTTTGCGGACGACGGCGATGGCGTCTGCATCTCCCAGCTCACCTTCAGCCCCGAATTTTTCGATGGCCGCGTACTTGATGGCGGACTTGAGGCCGCGCACCACGTTCAGGGTCACGGTGTCCTTCGCCTTCATGGCGGTCTTCATGTCTTCGGTGAGCTGCTGGGAAAGAGGCATCGGAATGATTGGGGGATAAGGTTGGGTGAAAGGGTGGAGTGGATGTGCCGCCTTGTCCAGAGGCGGTCATGCTGGCATGGGGCTCAAACGCAAAACGGGCATGGCTTCAGCCATGCCCGTTGCATCTGGTAAATTGCGTACAACGGCGGGCCGCTGTCTCACGATACCGGATTAGAACTTGAAGCGCACACCTGCCTGGACGCCAAAGACGTCTTCAAAGGCGTCTTCGTCATCCTGGAAGCCGACGGTGCCGGCCACAAACAGGTCCACCTGGGGTGCCACTTCGACGAGGATGCGGGCGAAGCCGGTCCACTCGGAAACGACGAGATCATTGCTGTTGTAGGTGACACCGAAGTGGGTTTCAAAAGCACCCCACTTGGCGCGGAAGTGCGGGGTCACATAGATGCCCCAGTCGTCGGTGCTCAGGTTGGCACCGAAGCTGTCGAAGCCAAGGTTGGCGTAGCTGGCACCCACTTCCGTGACGAAATGAATGTTTTCAGTGATCGGGATGTAACCACCGATGCCGGCATTGCCGGTCCAGTAGTCGAAGTCCAGATCGCCTACGCCAAGGCCGGTGCCGGCAAGATCCAGTTCCAGATTGCTCCAGCCGCCGTTAATGGCGAAGTAGAGGTGCTTCACTGGCGAGATCTCAAGGCCGGCCTGCACACCGTGGCCTTCCACATCCAGGCCCAGCAGATCAGCAGAGCTGAAGTTGTAGTTGATGGAGAAGTTGTCGTATGAAATCAGCACGGGCTCCGGAAGGGGCTCGCTGGGCTGAGGGGGCGGGAGAGGCGTCGTGCCGCCGAAGGCAGCGGCGGCGATCATGGAGCAGGAGAGTGCTGTCAGTGTCTTTTTGAGCATGGTAGTATGATGTTGCGGGTTGGTTTTCCGGATCAAACAGGCAGGCTGTCTTTCTCCGGGAATTGCGAAACTGGCTGACTTCTGAGCAAACCTTTTCCAGGCAGGTAGGGAATTGCCTTGGGGCTGGTTTCGCAAAGAATCGGGAGCGGTCGCCAATGTGGATGGCAGAAACGTTGAATTATTTTTCATTTTTTTGCTTTCTCCCGGGGCTGCTGGCCGGAACTCCATTGGCGCGAGGCCTAGAACCGCTATGCTGGAGGCTCCCAATTTTCTGGGTTTGCCCTATGTCCGAACACGTTTTTCCTGAAGAACTCCAAGATCATCTTTACCAAACCGGTGTCATTGCCGTGCTCATGCTGGATGAGGCTGAGGACGCTGTGCCAGTCGCGCAGGCCCTGCTGGCCGGCGGTGTGGATTGCATCGAGCTTACCTTACGCACACCTGCGGCCATGGAGGCGCTGAAACGCGTGCGGGCCGAGGTCCCCGACATCAAAATCGGAGTGGGCACCATTTTAAACCCGGAACAGGTGCTGGCGGTGAAGGAGGCCGGGGCTGCGTTTGGCGTGGCTCCGGGCATGAACCCTCGCGTGGTGCAGGCCGCCAGGCATGCCGGGCTGCCATTTGCGCCGGGCGTGTGCACACCGACGGACATTGAGCTGGCTGTGGAGCAAGGCTGCCGTCTGCTGAAGTTCTTTCCATCTGAGCCCTCCGGCGGGCTGGCCTATTTGAGGACCATTGCCGCACCTTTTGCGCATTTGGGCGTTAAATACATTCCGTTAGGCGGCGTGGGCGCTTCCAATGCGGAAGCCTATCTCACGGAGCCTGCGGTTCAGGCTCTGGGCGGTTCATGGCTGGCTCCCCGGGAGATGATCCGGCAGAAGGACTGGCAGCGCATCACAGCGAATGCAGCAGAAGTTGCGGCCATTGTGAAGCGATTGAGGAAGGGAGTCCTGTCATGAGCCGGGTAGTCGCATTCGGCGAAATCATGGCCCGGCTGGCAGCTCCTGGACATCTCCGGTTTCAGCAGGCCATGCCAGGGAATTTGGAGGTAACCTTCGCCGGGGCGGAGGCCAATGTGGCCATGTCGCTGGCGCATCTGGGTGGCAACGCATCATTTGTTAGTGCGCTGCCAGATCATGCGCTGGGCGATGCCTGCCTCGCCAGCCTGCGGGCGGTAGGTGTGGATACGCGCCATATCCTGCGCTCGGAGCTGGGGCGATTGGGCCTCTACTTCCTGGAGACGGGTGCCAATCAGAGAGCCGGGCAGGTGATCTATGACCGTGAGCATTCCTCGGTGGCCCTTGTTTCTCCAGAGGCCTATGATTGGGAATCGATCTTTGACGGTGCTGAATGGTTCGTCATTTCAGGCATCACGCCTGCGATTTCCACCAATGCCGCCGCCGTGGCGCAGCGGGCCATGAGCGAGGCTTCGCAGCGAAATGTGAAGGTTGCCTGCGATCTGAACTTCAGAAGCAAACTTTGGAAATGGGAGCCGGGTCTGAGCACCAAGGAACTCGCCACCCGCACCATGCTTGGGTTGATGCCCTTTGTGGATCTCCTCATTGGAGGACGGGAAGATGCGGTGCAGATGCTGGGCATGGACATCGGTGAATCGTCGCCTGAGGAGGTTGCCGAGCAAATCGCCGCGAAGTATCCCAAACTCCTCGGCGTCGCCATGACCTTGCGCGAAGGTGTGTCGGCTTCCCACAACAACTGGGGGGGCTTGCTCTATGATACAGCTTTGGGACGGGCTTTCCGTGCTCCGCTCAAAGACGGCGTCTATGAGCCCTATCAGATCCCGGACATGGTGGACCGGCTGGGCGGCGGAGATGCCTTTACTGCGGGGCTTTTGCACGCCCTGACCTCAACCCCTGTGAACGGGCCTCAGGAACAGGTGGCTTTTGCTGTGGCCGCTTCGTGCCTGGCTCATTCCGTCCAGGGGGATTTTAATTTCACCACGAGAGAGGAAGTTGAGAACCTGATGGCCGGGGATGCTTCGGGCAGGGTGAAACGGTGAAGCTTTCAAAGCAGGTGCAGGGAACAGGACAAGGGCGTAATTTTGATCATGAAATCCAAAGCTGCTGAAGTGGATGCAGGGGCCGCCCGTCTGGCCCTGCATGTGCGGTTGATGAAAGGCGAGACGACCGTGATGGGGCCGGGCAAATCCGAGCTGCTGGGCCACATTGCGGAAACGGGCTCCATCGCCGAAGCAGCCCGCCGCATGGGCATGTCCTACAACCGTGCCTGGCTGCACGTGAAGATCATGAACGAGTCCTTTGCAGAACCTCTGGTTATGTCTGCCAGGGGTGGTTCTTCCCGTGGCGGGGCGTCCCTGTCCCCCCTCGGCGAAAAAGTGCGCAGTCTCTATGAGTCCATGCGGGAGGAGGCGCGGGCGGCTGTGAAGAAGTCCGAGAAGTCATTGATGAAATTGCTGCAACCCATGAATTGAACGAGTTTCGATATACTTGACAAAGTATATCGGGAGTGGTTTTTACCGCTCCCATGACCTCCCGTACCTTCGTCCTGGGCACTTTGTGCCTGCCTTTGCTAAGCCTTTCCGGGGCCGGACCGGCCCCTTTTGAGCTTGGCACCATTGTGGTGACCGCCGACCGGCAGCAGCCTGTTCTGGATGCGCTGGCCGACCAGATCGATGCCAGCACTCTCCGCAAGTTTGAGCGGAGCGATCTG
>DASWXG010000549.1:0-5612 GCA_036405615.1 Prosthecobacter sp.
CACGGGCTCCCAATGGCAGGCCCTGGAACTTGTTCGGCGTCTCGGTAATCTGGGAGATGGCGTCCAGAAGGATCTCCGCACGGACACGGCGCACCTGGGCATGGGAGAAGTTCTTTTTGTCGCCCGCATTGGTCTCATTGACCTTCGTGCTGCGCTGGTAGGTCATCGAAGTGCAGATGTCACGCACCAGACGGCGCATGTCATACTTGTAGTTCGTCAGGTTTTCAGCCAGGGCGCTGAGAAGTTCAGGATTGGAAGGCGGGTTGGAGACACGCACGTCATCCACAGGATCCACAATGCCCAGGCCGAAGAAATGGGCCCAGACGATGTTCGAGATGTTACGGGCGAAGAAAGGATTCTTGGGGGAAGCGATCCATTCGGCCAGCACTTTGCGGCGGTCTTCGCCGGGCTTGATCTCGGGGGAGTCTCCGCCGAGGAACTTCGGCTTCATGACCGCCTGGGTCAGGAAGTGGCGGGATTCGCCGCCCTTGTTGTTAAAGATGATGACCTCCTGGGGATCGTCAGTGGGCTTGCGGCCGATCTGGGCGAAGAACGCTTTGAAACCATAGTAGTCATCCATCGTCCAGCGGTCGAACGGATGGTTGTGGCACTGGGCGCACTGGATGCGCATGCCCATGAACACCTGGGCCACGTTTTCCGTGAGCTTCAACTGGTCCAGCTCGGTCTGGTAGAAGTTGACCGCCGGATTGGAAACGGTACCGCCGGTGGCCGAAAGCAGTTCGGTCACGATCTGGTCCAGCGGCACATTTTTGCCGATGCGGTCCCCCAGCCAGTTGTAATACAGAAGGGCGTTTTTGTAGAAGGGCGGCTGGTTGTTGTTGCCAGCAATGCCGGAACGGATCTGCAACAGCTCCGCCCACTTCATGACCCAAACTTCGGTGAACTCTTTGCGCTCGGTCAGGGAGTCCACCAGCGCTTCACGCTTCTTCGGATTGGCGTCCGCCAGGAAGCTTTTGATCTCGTCCGGCTTCGGATAGATGCCGATGACGTCAATGTATGCACGGCGGACGAATTCTTCGTCAGTACACACGCCGCTGGGGAGGATGCGCAGCTTGTGGAGGTTCTCATTGACCAGCGTGTCAATGTAGTTGTTCTCGGCCAGCTTCGGCCGCTCATATTCGAGCTTCGCAGGAATCACCAGCACCTGGGAGGTCACGCTATAAACGTCGAACCGGGCCAGCATGAAAGCCGCACCGCGCTCGCCGCTAATCACCAGACCATCCTTGTTGATGGTGGCAGTCGGGTCGTTGTTCGACATGAACAGGGCCAGTTTGGTAACGTCGCGATCTGTTCCGTCAGAATAGGTCGCCCGCACGGTGATCTGCTGGGCGTTGCCCGCGCCTTCCATCACAATCTGTTTCGGGAACACCTCGATGCCGGTCACCTTGGCAAGATCCTTGCCGTCGTAAGCTGCGCCATTGCTGATCCACTCCAGAATGGTTTTATTGTACTGGGAGTCGGCTTCGTAGCACTGGTTGCCGGAGTGCGGCACAGAACCGACCGCCTTTTCCACCAGGGTGCTTTCCTCGGGGATGGCCAGATTGACACGGCGGCCCACCATTTCGCGGGTCAGGCGGTTGTAGTCTCCGGCAGGATCCATGCCGAACAGGCTAAGACGGAAACCGTCCTTGCCACGGGCTGCTCCGTGGCAGCCACCCGCATTGCAGCCGCCGCGCAGGAACACGGGCATCACATCCAGATTGAAGGACACGGGGCGATCCTTGTGCCCGCCGTTCAGAGCCACAGCGGCCTTCACCGTTGTGCCGCCCAGGGTTGCCAGCAACTCGGTCGAACCGGCGTCGGCCACCGGCTTCAAGGCACTGCCTTCCAGCTTGGCCACCTTGTCATCCGTCACGCGCAGATTGGCATAGGCGGTGACGTCACGAGTTGTCGCGTCGGCAAAGGTTGCCATGACCACCACCTGGTGAAAATCACGCTTGGTTTCCAGGGCAAACTTGTCCGGGAAAATCTCCAGCTTGGTCATGGACGGCAGCTTGGCATTCAGATCCGCCAGAGCCTTCACTTCTTCCGGCGTCTTGTGATGCAGCGTCAGCCCCTGCGGCCACTTGGCACCTTCGGCAATCCAACGCTTCAGCAACTCGGCTTCGCCAGCGGACAGAGGGCCGCCTTTCGGAGGCATGATGTCATCGTGATCCGCCGGCAGCAGGACACGCTTCAAAATCTCGCTCTCCTCGGGCTTGCCCGGCACCAGGGAAGCCCCGGAGGAACCGCCCTTGATCATGGCCTCCGCCGTATCCATCAGCAGCTTGCCCTTCACCTTTGAAGGGTTGTGGCATTCCAGGCACTTGCTCTCCAGCACAGCCTGGACCTGGGCAAAATCAACCCCTCCTGCAGACGCAGCCGGAGCGGGATTTGCCAGCACCAGGGATGGTGATGCGGCAAGGCCGAGCAAGGTGAAGTGACGGACGAAACGGGTGGTTGTCATGGAGACGGAGGTGGGGCTTGAGCATACCTACGCTCCGGCATCGGCTTTTTTTCGATAATGGACGAAAATCACACAGTCCTGGTAGGCAAAGACATGTCCTTGGCAGGAAATGACCGTTCCGCCTGCTCCGGGCCTCCCGGGAAATCGCTGCGCAAAAATGAGAATGAACCACAAGGTTCAAAACCTAGTCTGAGATTGCCATCCTCTAGGATTTTTGATAAACCGCGCCGAGTTCTTTTTCTCCCTATGCCAGCCGCAAAGCGTCCTTTCCCTGTCGCCAGCACCCCACCGGGCCTTTGCAGCGCCCCCAGGACGGCCTTGACAAAAATTGCGTTAAAAGCCCTGGGAGGGCTTTGCCTGCTCGCCGCCCTGTCCCTGCAGGCCCAGTCGGAAGAAGCCGGGCGTTACCATGCACTCCTGCTCAAGCGGCCCCAGTCCGGGTCGGTGCTGGACCGCTTCATTGCCTCCTGGCTGGAAACAGGCACATCGGAATCCCTTCTCAAATTTCTCCAGCAACGCACGGCGAGTACAGAGGATCTTCTCGTGCTGGCTCTTGCTTACGAGCATGAGGGGCTGGAGCAAGAGGCGTTGCAGGCGTATGCCGCCGCTCTGGCGAAGGAACCGGCATCTGCGGCTGCAGCCTGGTTGCAACGGGCACGGCTGGAAGCACGGCTGCTGAGTTTTGACGATGCCCTCAAGTCTCTGGAGCAGAGCCTCTCCCGAAAACCGGATGCCAAAACGGCTGAAGAAGCCGGCAAGCTGAAAGGCAGGCTTCTCTTGCGTGTCGGGCGCAATGCTGAGGCCATCCAGGTATGGCAGGGACTGCTTGCCGCCAGCCCATCTGATGAAGAACTGACGGAAGAAATCATCGACCAGCAGATGGCCGAAGGGCTTTTCGATGAAGCGACGGCTTTGGCCCGCAAGCTCGTCGAAAACACCCGCGATGCCGCCGCGCGGGTGGAACGGCAGCTTCTGCTGGGATACATCCTGCTGCGCAACGGCAAACAGGGAGACACCCTCAAGGTGTATGATGAAGCCCTGGCCCAGACCGGCCAGGACAGCTGGATCGAGCGCGAGGTGCTGGCCCAGATTGAAAATGTGTTCCGGCAGGGCAACGATCTTTCCGGACTCGTCACCCATCTCGGCGTGCTGCAAAAGACACACCCTCAGCGTTCCGGCCTGCAAATGCAGCTGGCCCGGTTACAAGCAGAAGCAGGCAACAGCGACAAGGCCTTTGAAACCTACCTGGATTTGCTTCAGCGCAACCCTGGCAAGCGGGACCTTCGGGAGGCCTATCTGGATCTTCTGACCCGCCAGGAAAAATATGATGAGGCGATCGCGCAAACCCGCCTGCTTCAGGAACAAAACCCGACAGATCGCGAACTGCATTTGCGTCTCGCCAGCCTGCATCAGAAAAAACGGGACATCCCGGCAGTCAAAGCAGCGGTGGAAACCTATCTTGCCCTTCCAGAAACGGGTGAATACGAGCATCTGCGCATCGCCCGCCAGCTGGAGAGCTGGGACCTGAAAGCAGAAGCCAAGGCCGCCTACGAAACCCTGGTCAAAGCCTTTCCGAAAAGCCAGCCAGCCCTGGATGCCCAGGCCCACTACCTGCACCGCAATGGAGAACCGGAGGCCGCTCTTCAAATCTGGAAGGCACTGGGGCAGAAAAGCACCAGCCTGGACGATCTTCTGGCCGTAAGCCAGTCACTCACTTCTCGTCTGGAACAGGACACGGCCTGCGAAGTTCTCCGCCAGCATCTGCCTGCTTTTGGCAAAGATGACCGTTTTCTGGCAGCCCTGGTCACCGCCACGCTGACCTCGCGAAACCGGCAGGCACCGGAAGGAACCGATCTCGTCAAGCTGCGCATTGAACGCCTGTCCGAAGCGGCTCCTTGGGTGCTTGAGCGCGTGCTGGCAGCACGTGACGCTTCGCAAGTTGAAGAAGCCACCCACCAGGCAGCGGATCTGCTTGGACAGGCGGCGCTGGTCAATGACACGGTCACGCAGTTGAAGGCAAAGCCCCAGCTTCAAATGGGCGAACGCGCCCTGCTCGCCCTTCTGCATGAAGCGCGTGGAGAAACCCAGGAGGCCGAACAAACATTGCGTCAAACCTCAACCGATGACGCCACCCTCGCCCAGGACCGGCTGGTGAGGCTGCTGGAGAAACGCCAGGACTGGCCGCGTGCCGCCACGGAGCTGGAGGCGCTGCTCAAGCTGCCAGACGGCAAGAACTCGCAAAATCTGCAACGCCTCGTCGAGCTGTACAAGAAGACCGGGGACAACGACAAGGCTCTCGCACGCATTGCCGACTGGAAAGCAGTCTCCCCCACCGCCATCCAGCCCTGGCTGCAGGAAGCCATGCTTCATACAGCCAGCAACAAACCTGAGGAGGCCATCCAAACCCTGCGGGCCGCCTTGCGGAAGTTTGAAGACGAGGAGGGTATTGTCACTGCTCTCGCATCTTCTCTCCTTTTTGCCGGACAGTCAGCGGAAGCTATGCGCATCTACACACGGCTGTATGACAACGCCACGACTCCTGAAGAGAAGAAGCGCTGGGTGACTACCCTTGCCCAGGCCGCCTATGGGCGGGGAGAACTCAGCAAGGTGATCGAGCAGTTTCAGGAGCGCCAGCGATCCCGGCGCAACGATGCCGAGGTCTGGCTGGCCCTGGCAGAAATTCACCGCACCGGCAGCAACGATGTTGAATACCGTCAAGCCCTCTCCGAGGCCGCCCGTCTGCATCCCAGAGATGTGAACCTTTTGCACCAGCTGGCCAGGACCGAAGAAGAAGCCGGACGCTGGCAGGATGCCATGCGCACGCTGGAAAAAGCCGCTTCGCTGGACACCACGTTGCGCTCACGGCAGCAGATCGCGATGCTGCACCTGACCTATGGTGATGAAACCACGGGCTACCGGCTGCTCAGCGAGATGGCAGGCGGCGCAGACATGGCGGTGAAGGACGCTTTGCGAATGGCCGACGCCATGGTCTCCCGGGGCGACTGGCAGCGGCTGCCGGAATTCCTGGCTCCCCTGCTAAAGGCCCATCCCCAGGACTATCGCCTGGCCTACATGCTGGCTGTGGCGCATGAAGAAAGCGGGAATGCGGATGCCGCCGCCCAGGCCTTTCTAAACTTGCTTTCCA
>DASWXG010000550.1:0-3097 GCA_036405615.1 Prosthecobacter sp.
CAACGTCCCATGTCCCGCAGCAGTTTCAAGGCTCCATGCCCCTTTGCGCCCCTATTACTTCCTCACGCGCCCCCCGGAAACAACAAGGCCTTTGAACCCAACGATCCAAAGGCCCTGAAGACTGGCACGATCCGCCAGAGAGATTGCTACTTCTTGAACATGGCGTTGCTGCTGTCTCCGCCGCTCAGAACATAGGCCAGGAGGTCGAGAATCTCTTCTTTTTTCAGCATGGCCAGAAGCATTGGAGGCATGGGAGAAACCTTGCTCGGCTCGATGGTCTTGACCTCCTTGCGGTCCACATTCACACGCTGATCCGGATCGCTTAGATCTGTATTGAGCGTGACATTGTCGCCGTTGAGATTGACCACCACGCCGCTGAGGATTTCGCCATTGTTTTTCGTGACGATGATCGGGGCGAACTGCTCGTTGATCTCCTTGCTGGGGTTGATGATCTGGTCCAGCAGATCATGCGGACTGTAACGTCCGCCTGCGCCAGTGAGGTCAGGGCCGGTCATGCCGCCGGCATTGCCGAAACGGTGGCAGGCGAAACATGCGGCCGCACCAAACATCTTGCGACCGTTGTCAAAGTTACGCTCCTTCATGCCGGTCTTGGCCGCCGCACTGAGCTCTTCCAGAGTCCACATGGTGGGGGTTCGGCCCACCAGGAGAGCCCCCACGTTTTCCAGCGCCGATTTTTGTTCGGGCTTCCGGGCGATCAGTTCGGCATGCTGGGCTTTCTCCTGCTCGGTGAATGTGGCGAGGGAGTCGTTGCGAATGAACTCGATGAACTTGGTGAAGCTGGAACCGCCGCGGTAGTTGGCCGCTTTCAGGAACCACTCGAGCTGCGCGGTCCGAAGTTCCGGCGTCCAGCCGGTCTTCAGCATGCGCAGGCTGCGTGCAAACTCGATCTGCGGTTCCTGGCTGTCCGCCGCTGCAATCAGCGCCATGCCCTTGGCAGCCGTGTTGGGAGCCTGGAGATAAGCCAGGGTCTCGCAAAGCAGCCAGTTCAGCTCATAACTCTTCGAGGGGAAGGCCGGGTCCATCTTGCCGATGAGCGCCTGCACCATCTTGTCCTCCGGATTGCCGAAGCGGTGGAGCACGATCTCGGTGATGCGCACCCACTCCACCTGCTGTTCCGTCGTCAGAGAAGACCAGTCGAGATTCAGCAAAGCGGTGAAAATCTCATCCCGTGTTTTGACATCCACCACCGCACCTTCGGTGCGATGGCTTGGGCAAACGCCAACCACGCGGGCCAGGGCCAGAAGGGCTTCCAGCTTGCTGGCGACATCTTTCTCAGCCAGGGCGCGGGCCTGCCAGGAAGCTACAGGCTGGTGCTCGAGAACGGTGCGCGCAGCCCAGCGGATATAGCGATCCTTGGAGCCGAGGTGCGGCCAGGCAGCCTCCAGACCTTTCGGGTCCTGATGGCCGTGGAAGGACTCCAGGCGGTGGCGCAGAGCGCGTTCAGGGGTCACCTTGGGTGTCAGGTCAATGGCCGAAGTATCCTCCGTGCCTGTGTAAGTTACGCGATACAGTCCGGACTGCACACGGCGACCGCCGATGGCAAAGTACATGGCCCCGTCTTTGGGGTTAATGACGGCATCCGTCAGCGGCAGCGGAGAGCCGGTGATGAAGTCTTCTTTGGTGGCGGTGTAGCTGGCCCCGTCTTCCTTCAGGTGCACGGCGTAAAACTTGCCCCAGCTCCAGTCCATGACATAGAAGGCGCGCTGATATTTGGCCGGAAATTTGGCACCATAACCAAAAGTGGTACCGGTGGGAGAACCCGGGCCGATGTTCAGGGTGGCCGGCAGGTTGTCAGGATAAAATTCAGGATACTTGCCCGCGCCGTTGCGCCAGCCGTACTCGCCGCCGCTGACAACGTGGTTCACACGGGTAGGACGGTACCAGGAGGTGTTAAAGTCATACTCCATGTCCGCGTCATAGGTGAACAGTTCACCATCGTGATTGAGCGAGGCGTCATAGATGTTGCGGAAGCCGGTGCCGAAAATCTCGGCCTGCTTTCCGTCTGGAGAGACACGGTAGATGATGCCGCCCGGAGCCAGCACATGGCGGTTGTGGCCGCGGCCGTCCGGCATGCGCGGAAGCAGGTGGTCATCCCCCCAGATCTTGGGCACCGGGGAGCTGGCAGGGGTGCCTGCCAGCGGCCCCTCGGCCAGCACGGCATTGTTGCCGGTGATCAGGTAAAGCGCCTTGCCATCTGGCGTGGGGACCACGGCATGCACACCGTGGTCGCTCTTGGAATCAAAGGCACGCAGGAGTTCCACCTTGTCCAGGTCATCGTCCCCATTGGTGTCAGTGATGCGGTACAGGCCGCTCTGCACTTTCTGCTCATAGTCATTCACACCAGCGTAAAGGGCCCCGAAGGCGAACACCATGCCGTTGATGGCGCGAAGGTTCACCGGTACCTTTTTGACGTCTTCATGACGCAGGGGCTGGCCCGCAGCAGGCGGGTCGAAGCGATACAGGTCGCCATACTGGTCGCTGGCATAAATGCGGCCTTTGTCGTCGTTGCACAAAGCCACCCAGGAGCCCTGCTCACCGCCGGGCACGGAATAGAGGAGTTCCACCTTGAAGTCCTTGGGAGCCTTGATGCGGGCCACGGGTGTGGCCACGTTTTCACCGATGGCCGGCCCTACCGCAGCCGGGCGCGCAGCCTTCTTGGGCTGGGCAGCTTTCTTTTCCGGTGCCTTGGGCTTGGCCGGTTCGGCCTTTTTAGGGGCAGGTTTCTCGATGCGCTGCGCATCATTTGGAATGTCCGTTTTCGCGAAGGAAATGCCGCCTCCGTCAGGAAGCTCTTTGAACATCACGTCCTTGATCTGAACTTCCATGGCCGGGCCGCGGTGGATCTGGAAAGCCAGCAGGCCGCTGAGTGCCAGCGCCTTCGGCTCATGGTCCACGAGATCAATGGTGACCTTGCCGTTCAGTTTGTGGATGAGATGATTTCCCTGGGCAATGACAGTGTATTCATTCCACTGCGCCACATCGGCAGCCACCGGATCCCGCTCAGCCACCAGCCATTTGCCGCCCTGCGGGTCGATGACCACGTTCTGCCCGTTCTGGCAGATGATGCCGCGGCCGC
>DASWXG010000551.1:0-2461 GCA_036405615.1 Prosthecobacter sp.
CACCTTGTCGCGGTCCACGTCCGCCTCAAGCTGCGGCACATTCACGGTGTAGCCTGAATACACCTGCGCGAGCTTGTCCCCTGCCTGGCCGTAGGCAGCGCCCACAAGTTTCTGGGTGGCCTGGTAGAGCTCGGCATAGCCTTTGTTGCCTCGGTCTTCGACCATCAGCTTGAAGCCGCCCGTCGTGCCGATGCCGTTGACCGGCGGCGGCGGGAACATCATGATCATGGCGTCCTGGATGCCCATGAACTTCATGTTGAGCGAGTTTGCGATGGCCTGACCGCTGAGCTCTGGCGTGGTGCGCTCTTCGAAGGCATCCAGACCGATGAACACAATGCCGGCGTTCGGGCTGACGGTGAAGCCCTGGATGGAAAGGCCTGGGAAAGTGATGGCATCCTTCACGCCCGGCTCATCCATGGCGATCTGCGACATGCGGCGCATAACCTCATCCGTGCGGTCCAGGGAGGAGGCCTCCGGAAGCTGGGCAAAGCCCACCAGATACTGCTTGTCCTGCCCGGGCACGAAACCTTCCGGCACCATTTGGAAGCCCTTGTAAGTGGCCCACACCAGGCCGCCGTAAACCACCAGGGCAATGATGCTGAAGCGGATGATGCGCTTTACCAAGCCCACGTAGACACTGGAGGACCAGTCAAAGAAGCGGTTGAAGGGACGGAAGAACCAGCCCAGCAGGCCGTCCATGATCTTGGTCAGGATGTCCTTCTTGTCATGATGCCCCTTCAGCAGCAGCGCGGAGAGCGCAGGGGAAAGCGTGAGCGAGTTGATGGCCGAGATGACCGTGGAGATGGCAATGGTCACGGCGAACTGCTTGTAGAACTGGCCCGTCAGACCGCTGATGAAGGCGGTGGGAATGAACACCGCGCACAGCACCAGCGCGGTGGCGATGATGGGTCCCGTCACCTCCTTCATGGCCTGCTCCGTGGCGGCCAGCGGCTTCAGTCCATTGCGTATGTTTCGCTCCACGTTCTCCACCACCACGATGGCATCGTCCACCACGATGCCGATGGCTAGAACAAGTCCGAACAACGACAGGTTGTTGATGGAGAAGCCCAGCATCTGCATCACGGCAAAGGTGCCGATGAGGGACACCGGCACCGCCGCCAACGGGATGATGGACGCACGCCACGTCTGCAGGAAGATGACCACCACGATCACCACCAGTACGATGGCCTCCAGCAGGGTGTGAATGACAGACTCGATGGACTTCTTCACGAAGACGGTCGGGTCATAGGCGATGGCATAGGCCACGCCTTCCGGCATCTTTTTCTGCAGCTCGTCCATCAGCGTGCGCACGGACTCGGACACGGCCAGCGCATTGGAACCTGGCAGCTGGAACACGCCCATGCCCACGGCCTTCTTGTTGTTCAGCATGCTGCGCATGGTGTAGTCGCCGGAACCCATCTCCGTGCGTGCCACATCCCGCAGACGCAGCTTTTCCCCATGTGGACCGGTCTTGACGATGATCTGGTCAAACTCCTCCTCGCTCAGCAGTCGGCCCTTGGCATTCACCGTCAGTTCAAATGGCGCGCTCTGCCCGCCCTTGATGGGCTGCTGGCCGATGGTCCCGGCCGCCACCTGGATGTTCTGCTCACGGATGGCGTTCACCACATCGCCGGAGGTCAGGCCGCGCGCGGCCGCCTTGTCCGGGTCGATCCACACGCGCATCGCATACTCGCCCCCACCGAAGATCTGCACCTGGCCGACACCGGGCAGACGGGAGATCTCGTCCTTCACATTCAGCGTGGCATAGTTGCGAAGGTAGATCTCGTCATACCGGTCGTTGGGGGAAAGGATGTGCACCACCAGCGTCATGTCCGGGGAAGACTTCACCGTGGTCACACCGAAGCGGCGCACTTCTTCCGGCAGCTTCGGCAGCACCTGGGCCACGCGGTTCTGCACCTGCACCTGGGCCAGGTCCAGCTCAGTGCCGATTTTGAAGGTGATCGTCAGCGTCATGACACCGTTCGCCGTGCTCTGGGAGGACATGTAGAGCATGTTTTCCACGCCGTTGATGCTCTGCTCCAGCGGGGAGGCCACCGTCTCGGAGATGGTCTTTGGATTCGCGCCGGGGTAGGTGGCGGTGACGATAACGGTGGGCGGCGCCACTTCCGGGTATTCCGAAATGGGCATCATCACGAGCGAGATCGCCCCGAGAATGACGGTGAGCAGCGACAGCACGCCCGCAAAAATCGGACGCGTGATGAAGAAATGGGAGAAGTTCATGTGGCGGGAGCGAAAACAGCGATGACGACGTCAAAAAAATGACGAAACCAGGATGAGGAATGACGATGACTGACGCGCCCAAACAGGCGCTGACTGGAGGACGGCAGGGGCGTTACTTGGCCTCTGCCGTTTGCTTGGCCGGGGCAGCCTCAGGCAAAGGGCCCTCGGTGGGCGCCACTGGCATGCCGGGCTGTGGCAGACGGGCCTGACCGTTCACGAT
>DASWXG010000552.1:0-4597 GCA_036405615.1 Prosthecobacter sp.
GTCTTTTTCGCCTTTTTCCTGATGATTGGCTTCGGCGGCGGCAGCTCCAAAAAGGATCAACGTCCGAGTTACGCCGCGGCCGTCACAAAGTCCCAGTCCCAAATCGACCGGGAGAAAGAGATTGAGCGCGAGAAAGCACGCAGTCTGGCGCTCCTCATTGACTCCCTGGGCCTTGATCCCGCAAAAGGCGCTCCTGTCTATGCATTGCCCGCAAGCGGCGTCCTCTGGCGGCAGCCGTTGGAAGGCAGCTTGGGCCATCACGGTGGGTTGCTGACCCTCATGGCTCCTGCGGGTGAAGGTCATGTTTTTGTCAAAGTGATGAGCCGCCTGACGGGCATCCATCTGATGAGCCTGTTTGTGCAGGAGGGTACCAAGGTGGAAAACGTGGCGATGCCGGAAGGCATCTATGAGATTCGCTTTGCCCGGGGCAAGGTCTGGCATGGAGAGTCGGTGATGTTCGGGCCGCTTACCGACTACCGGCAGATTGATCTGAATTTCAGCTTCTATGATCTCAAGCGCTTCAATGTGGATTTCTCAAGCGCGCCCACCCGCCCCCTTCCCGCTCCTGCGGATCCTGCGGGTGCCGACAGTTTTTGACCTGCTGACATGAATTCCCTGCCCACTTCCCCTCCCGTTGCCGCCGCAGACGCCTCCTGGCAAACAGGTGCCATGGGCACCCTGGCTGAGATTGCCATTCATGCCTGGCGTTTGCAGCGGCGGATGCGGGACAAAACGACCCGCCAGGTGCTGGATGATCAGCGTGCCAGCCACCGCCATGTCGAAGGCATCCTTGAGTCGCTGGCCGCTGCTGGTTTTTCGCTGCGGGATCGTGAAGGTGAACCCTATGACTACGGTCTGCCGGAGCGGGTGGTCGCGGCGGAGAAACGCCCGGGTTTGCCGAGAGAAGTCGTGCTGGAAACCATCCGCCCCAGCCTGTTTTTTCAGGGCCAGATCCTGCGCCCCGGAGAGATCATCATCGCCGTGCCCGCCGAGTCCTGAGCCGAACCTCTCGCGATCCTCTTTCTTCACACGGCCATCCCCCCGCTTTCCATGCCCCGCCAGACCCTTGATTTCGGAATTGACCTCGGCACCACCAACAGCGCCATCGCGGTGATGGAGGGTGCCGAACCGGCGATCATCAAAAACAACCAGGGCCAGGAAATCACACCTTCAGCCGTCGGTTTCACCAAGACCGGGGTCTTGCGCGTGGGCGACGGAGCCCGCCGGTTGCAACTTGGCAGTCCGCACAACGCCTACACGGAATTCAAGCGCCGCATGGGTTCCGACCATCTTTACGACTTCGCCGGCACCGGCAGACGGCTTACACCCGAAGACCTTTCCGCCGAAATGCTGAAGGCCTTGAAGGCGGATGTGGAGCAGTCCCGTGGCGAGGTCGTGGAGGCGGCGGTTATCACCGTCCCGGCCGCGTTTGAGCTGCATCAGTGCGATGCCACCCGGCGCGCAGCGCAGCTGGCGGGGTTCAGTTCCAGCCCGCTGGTGCAGGAGCCCGTGGCGGCCGCCCTGGCTTACGGTTTTCAGCGGGAGGAGGAAAAGGCCTACTGGCTGGTTTATGACTTTGGCGGCGGCACCTTTGACGCAGCACTCATCCGGGCTGAAGAAGGCATCATCCAGGTCGTGGCGCATGAGGGGGACAACTTCCTCGGCGGTTCGGACATTGACTGGGCCATCGTGCAGGAACTGCTCATTCCCCGGCTCAGCGGTGAGTTTGATCTGCCGGACTTCCGCCGCAACAGCGGCCGGTGGGCGGTGGCGATGCAGAAGCTCAAAAACGCTGTGGAGAAAGCCAAGATCGAGGCCAGCCGCAGCCTGCGTGCGCCGTTGATTGAGTGCTGCTTTGAAGATGCCTCCGGCAATGAGGTGGACCTGGAAACCCTCGGCCTGGAGCTGACGCAGGAAGATGTGTGCCGCGTCGCCAGCCCGTTGATTTCCAGATCCGCAAATTTGGTTAGGAAAGTCCTCGGTTCCAAGGGCCTGTCTCCGGCCGCTTTGCACAAAGTGGTGCTGGTGGGCGGGCCAACGCAGGCACCGTACTTCCGGGAGCAGTTGCGCGCAGAACTCGGCGCACCAGTGGATTTCAGCCTGGATCCCATGACCGTGGTGGCCAGCGGTGCGGCCATCTTTGCGGGCACCCAGCCGGTGAAAAGCCGGGCGGTAGCTTCCGCCAAAGCCGGCGAATTCCTGCTGGATCTGAAATCCAAGTCTGTGGGCATCGAGCCCGATCCCCTCGTGGGCGGGCGTGTGCAGGGTGAAGGTGTGAGCGGCTTTGAAGGCTTTAAGGTGGAGTTCATCAATGCCGGCTCGGGCTGGACCAGCGGCCAGGTGCCGGTGCATGGGGATGGTACCTTTGCCGTCGTGCTGTCGGCCGAACCCCGTGTGCGCAATCAGTTCCGCATCCTGTTGCGGAACGCCGCAGGCCAGTTGCAGAAAACTGCTCCTGAAAACCTGCATTACACCATCGGCGCAGCCGTGGAGGAGCAGCCCATCATCCACAGCCTGGGGGTGGGGCTGTCCAACAACCAGACGCGCACCTTCTTTGCCAAAGGGGAAGGATTGCCGCGCAAGAAGACCCAGAAGTTCACCACCACGAAGACGGTCAAACCCGGGCAGCAGGACAGCGCCATCCGCGTCCCCGTGGTGGAGGGCGAAAGCGAGTTCAGCGACCGCAACCGCCTCATCGGTTTTCTCGACATCCAGGGCACCAGCCTGCGCCGGGAGTTGCCCGGCGGCCAGGAGGTGGAGGTCACCCTCCGGATGGATGAAAGCCGCCGCATCCAGGTGGAGGTTTACATCCCTTATCTGGACGAGGAGTTCACCAAGGAACTGGAAACCGGACGCACTGCCGCCTCCAATGATCCGGGTGGGCTGCGCGAGCGTCTGATCCGCGAAGAGATGCGCTTCTCCAAACTCAAGGACCAGGCAGACCGCTGCGAAGAGCGCGAGGCTTCCAAGGCCCTGGGCCAGATCCAGCAAGAAAACGTGATGGAGGAGATCCGCCGCAAACTGGACGAGGCGCAGGGAGACTTTGTGACCGGCGAGCAGTGCGACCGTCTCATTCTTGATCTGGCCTGCCGGTTGGATGCCGTGGAAGCCCGGATCCAGTGGCCGGACCTGGTGAAGGACGTTCGTGAGTGGATCAGGTACCTGGGAGATTTGGTGGAGGAATCTGCCACGGAGGAGCAGGCCTCAGAACTGGAAGAACTTCACGAGCAAGCGGAAGAGCAGATCCGCCTGAAGGATTCCGAAAAGCTCATCCGCATCCGGCAGCAGCTGCGTCAGCTGAACCGCGCGCTGGTTTGGGACAGGCCCAGCGCCTGGGCGCGTCACTTCTTCAGTTTGGAGTCCAAGCGGTCCCAGATGAGCGACCGCACCCGGGCCGAGAGCCTCATCACCTATGGCCACCAGGCCCTGCAGGAGAAAAACTTCCTCGCCTTGCGGGATGCCTGCTGCCAGCTGTCGGCCTTGCTGCCGCCCCAGGCGGAGGAAGGCGCGGCACGGGGGTGGAACGCAGGCATTTTTTAATCCAGCAGCGGCCGGCATTGGCGGAAGGGCCATCCCCATGCAAGGTGACCGCATCTCCCACCCATTCCCGCCATGACCCGGATCAACGCTGAAGACCTGCCTTGGACAAACCAGAAATCGCCCCAGGGGAAGTATGCCGTGCAGCGGCGGCCTTTGTCCCAGGCGGCAGGCAGCCCCAAGGACACCGGCACCTGGGGCGGCGGACATCCGTTTGAAGCGGAAATCCATCGCATCCCCGCCGGCAAGATCAGCTTCCCGTATCATGAGCACTCCGCACAGTGGGAGGCCTACTACGTGCTGTCCGGAAGCGGCGAGGTACGCAGCCCCAAGGGCAAAGAAGCCATCCAGGCGGGCGACTACCTGGTGTTTCCTCCCGGGGACGCTCACCAGATCATCAACAGCAGTTCGGAAGACCTGACGCTCCTGGTCATCGCCGACCAGCCGCTCTCCGACGCCATTCACTACCCGGAGTCCGGCAAGTGGCTGCTGAAGCCGCAGAAGAAATGCTTTGAGATGAAGGACGCGGAGTATTTCGCAGGCGAGGAGTGACCGCATCGCTGCACCGGCCCGTCGAAGAACAGTCTAACAAAAAACGCCGCATGGTTTCATGCGGCGTTTTTGGTTAGGTATTCCTGGCTTGTCCGGTTACTGCCCGGGGGCAGGCGTGGCCGGCCTGGCTTCCACCGGCGGTGCTGCCGTTGCTGCGTCCGGCGGATCAGCTGCCGGTGTGGCCGCGCTTGGTGCAGGGGCTGCGGGCGGTGCAGGGGGAGGTGGGGCGGTGCCATTGCCACCGGCTGCGGCAGCGCCTGCGGGGCCGTTGGGATCATCCGGCTGCAGGGTCGTGGCTTCTGCGGCTTTCTGGGCGGCTTCAGCTGCCTTTTTCTTCGCAGCAGCCAGCTTGGCCGCGTTGGCGGAGGCCTTGGCGTTGGACTGCTTCATGTAGGTGGCATAGTCCGGTCCGCTGCCGACGATGGTCACAGGCGTACCCACGGAGACGTTGCGGAAGATGGTGCCGGCAAACTTCGATGGCAGGCGGATGCAGCCGTGGGAAGCACGG
>DASWXG010000553.1:0-10726 GCA_036405615.1 Prosthecobacter sp.
TGCGGGCGGGGACTTCACGTCCGCGCAGCAAACCTTTGAGACCCGTGCCATAGCCGCCCTGCATCTGGGCGCCCGGATGGGTGGCACGACGGCCTGTGTAAAACAGCTCTTCATCATTGGGGAACAGCTGCTTGCCGTTGAGGCGGAAGCGGCTCAGGCCCTTCACCTTCACCGTCAGGTCAGGCTCCAGGATGGTGTAACCGGCGGCCGGCACGAAGAACTCCAGCAACAGCCTTGCCTGCACCCGGCGGAAACCGGGTTTCAGGGGGGTGTTATGGGCCAGCTGGCGGTTCCAGTTGGCACGCTTGTAGCCGGGATGCTGTTTGTCCGGACCGTACGGATAGCCGCCAGTGTTGGGCCAGAGGCCGTCGTTTGGAGGATCATCGTTCGGGTTAGGATAAGGTTTGGGCGGGAAGTTGGAATACCACCGGTCTTGGGGGTGGGCAGGGCCGTTTCTCCCCAGCTGGCCTTTGCGGGCACTGCCACCACCAGGTTTCCCAATGTTGGGATCTTTGGATTCGAAAGGATTGTCGGCGTCTTCGGTGTTGTCTGCCGCGCAAATGAAGTGCAGCCCCGCCTCCGTGATGGTGGGGAAGCGGGCGATGCCCTGCACCGTCACACCACCTTCCGTCCACCTGGAAGGGGTCACCTGGCCATGTCCGGGGAAGCCAAGGCTTTCAACCTGACCACCCTCGGAATTCGGATCGTCAGGGTCCTGGGCAACGGCGAAGAAGCGCGGGTCCGTGTAGGTTTTAAAATTGTTCGGACGGGCGGAACCCGCAATGTACCCCAGCATGGCATTCTGCGCTTTGCCGGTTCCATCAATACGGTCGATGTCCTTGATCACAGTGCCGTCGTGCAGGTTGATGCTGCGGATGTAGTCGAAGATCTCAACCAGGATCTGGCGGGTATCCTTGCCGTACTTGGCCTGGAAAGTCTGTCCAGCGGAGGAGGAGAAGCCTGGGATAGGTTTGGCCAGCAGGCCGTCGAGATAGGTCAGCAGCTCCTTGTTAGCGGTGAAATTGACGTCATCGCTTGTGGAGTCTGCCCAACCGCGCTGGAATCCATACAGGCGGGGCCCGGAGGCCATGCGAAGTGTGGAGCAGTGAGCGATGATCTGGTCGAAGGCCGTGCGATAGCTGGCCAGCGGTTCACGATTGCTTACCGGCCACACCGCGATCTTGGGCATGCCAAACGGATTGGACTCCGGGGCACGGCCATGAGCCGTGAGGAAAAAGCTGGCGCGCTGGACCGTCTCCGCATCGATATTAAAACCGCCCAACTGGTTAGGCTTGCGGTTCTCATTCAAGAGCAGTTCGTCCAGGCTTGCGTAGAGCCTTTCTCCCCGGAACTGCTCCATCTTCACGGCCACCGTTTTGGGGTCTGCATAGGACTTGGTGCCAGCAGTGCTTCCGCCGGGGCCGACTTTGGGAATCAGACCGTAGATGGATTCCTTTTGCGCTGTGGTGGGTCCGTCCACCAAGCCGGGCAGCAGGATGGGGCTGAGGGCCGTGGTGGCCGGATGGCCGGGATAACGTTGAAACTCCCCGCCGGCAGGCTGGAATTTGGCATACTTGGCATCCTGTTCATAAAAGAACGTGGGCTGAGACCAGGAGGTGGGCTCGGAAGCTGTGTTGATGTTGACTTTGGAAGTCTCATCATCCGTCCAGAAAGCCACGCGGCCGACAATCGGATTTTCGCTTGTAGCAGGTTTAGAACCTTCAAAATGGTTCTGCCCGTCCAGGCTGCCAAGAGAGCCATCTTTAAGCACGTAGATCCACTGCACGGGCATGGGCACACGCAGGTTGTTGTCGTCCCCCTCGTTCACCACACCACCGACTTCGTTGCCGTTCAGCACATGCTTCTTGAAGGAAAAACCGCCGATGCTGGCGGTCTTGTTAGGCAGCGGCCGCGGATCGAGAACGGGAAACAACAAGAGCGGCTTTCCATCCGAATCCGTTCTCACAGCCGGGCGGTTCAGGTCTGTATAACGGTGCGGGTTTTGCTGCCAGTCGGACGGCACCGCATCTGCGAGCAACTGCTTCTCGATCTCGCCGGACTGGCGCAAAATGAGATGGGGGCTGGAGTAAAGTTTATAGGCCTCCTGCGTCTGTCCGGCCGTGGAAAACCGGCGTACAAGGCCCGGCTGTGAAGCCCACACTTCCCAGCCGTTGGAGTCGGCGTTCTGGGAGGTGGCCTTTCTAAGCTGGGCAATGACCATGTTGACAGCCACCTCCGACAGCTGGCGGGCCTGCTGACCGTCGGAACTGGTGTGTGCAGATTTCAGTTCAGTCTGCGAGATGGAAAGCATTGCCACAATGAGCACAGTCATCAGGGCGACCACGGAGATCACGGTCACCAAGGCGATGCCTTGAGGCCGGGCTGGACGAGGTGCGAAAAGTTTCATGACGGCAAAAAGGGGGGGGAGTTTGTCAGAAGCGCGGCTCCTTCCGTCGTCGGATCGGTTGCGGCTTAATTCACACTCGGTGAATAGGATTTAATCGCCGCATTATTCCTCCCTGTCCAGTAGGATTTAGGACAATTCAGAGGCTTTTGTTCAGACCGTGCAAAACGCCAACCAAAAGATCGGGCTGGCTCAAATGATTAACGCTGCTACACACCTCGCTGGCCGTGCCGGTTTGGGCTTCGACCTCCGGCACCTCATGCAGCAGCTGAGCGGAAAGGGCTTTAAAAAAGGCCGGCCCTGGCCCGGGCCGTGAGGTGAAAACACCTGATAGTGACAGGATGGGGCGAGCTTTGAAGCCTGCCTGCCCGGCAGAGGCACACGAACTGAGGGTCAAGATGCCAGCGGCTGTGGTGGGCATCTGCCCATCACCTGCCTCATGGATATTCACGAGACAGTCAGGGGTGATGCGGCGCAGCGCGTTTTTCAGTTCGGGATGAAGGCCACCCTGTGGTGACAGGGTGGCCTCATGTTCTAACAAAAGATGCTCCAGCAGCGCATCCCGAAGGCCTAGCACACGAAGCCTGTTCATGTGACAAAGGGCGGGCAGCAGGTTCCGGAAACGAGCAGATCTCAGTTGGCTTCCACCTTTTCAAGGCTGACCTGACCGGAGAGAGTCGGCGTGGTGACCGGGGCAGCCTCCGTAGGCAGCTGGTTGAGAAGGAAGAAACCTGCTCCGCGATACTCTCCGTTTTCACGGATGGCCACGCCTTCAAACTTCACCGCCTGTTTGAGCAGAGCGGGTTTTCCGGAAGGCAGCGGATTGGCATTTTCCAGATTGAATCCGCCTTTGAACAGCCCGGTCTTCTCCGTGAGCGTCAAGGTAGGCTTGCGAGGATTCGCGGTAGCATTGGCAGGAAGCACGGCCTTGCTTTTGGCCAGGATGTCCGCCCGCAGAGTCAGGCTGGCTTCGTTTTCGACATAGCTTTCCAGGCCGCCCGAATTGAGAAGGAGGTCAGCTCCTGCTTTCCCCTGCACCAGCTCCAGGCTGAGGAAAACTTGAGGAGATACCGGCGCGATATACTGGCCGCCCGCCGCAGTGAGCGTCAGCACTCCGGGGAATCCTTCCCGGTAGAGACGATGTTTGTCGGAAGGCGTCGCGGGGCGAGACCAAGTCAAGGAACCCACCAGATCAGGAGCATTGATGTCCAGGGCACCTGCCACAGAACCTTTTTCAACGGTCTTGTAGAGAGTCTTGAAGACTACAATCTCGCCAGAAGGGCTGACAAAGCCGGCATTGGTCAGGGCCTCGCCGTCGGCCAGTTTGCCCACGATGTTCAGCTTGCCGTCTGCGGCGATCGTGAAGGTGCCGTAGCCATCCCCCTGAGGGACGCGGGCATCCGTATGCCAGGTGGCAGCTGTGCCGAGAGCAAAGGTGTGATAGGCACCGAACTCGGTGACTGCGGAAGTGGTTTTGCTCCACTTGTTACGCCAGCCCGTGAAGGCGAGTTCAGCATCACCATCTTTAACCTTGGCTGTTGCAATCCGGTTGTTAGGCGCATCCAGAGAGAACTCAAACGTCAGAGTGGACAGGCCTTTCCGCACAATGCTTGCAACGCCAGACTGGGTGCTGGCGGTCCCGCCCACGGCCGGGGTGATCACAAGAGCGCCTTTCAGAGCATAAGTGCCAGTGCCAAGGAAAAGTTTGCCGGTGTAGGCACCTGTCTTCGCAACCACAAGTTCCAGCTTGCCACCCAGATTCTGGGTCAGCGGATGGCGGCCGATGACACCTGCAAAGGTGCCGATGGCGTTCTCTGGCAGCGCCTGCACGATCAACCGGCCATCGGCCGTGGCTTTGCCCTTGGCATTGGAGACCGTCAGCTTCACGAGGTAGCCCAGAGGATCTTTGGAGACGGCCGTTGGCTTGCCTGCAATGCGGCCGGTCTTGGCATCAATCTTCAGACCAGGAGGCAGACCTGCGGCAGCGAAAGCGGTGGGAGCCCGTGTCGGTTCATCATCCACTTCGACTTCATGCACGAAGTCACCGCCGACAATCGCAGCCGGGAACACCGGAGCCACAATGATGGGTGCGTCCGTAAAGATGTTCAGCTGATGGCCGGCTGTGGTGATGGAACCGCCAGGGCCGGTGACCGTGAGTGTGTAGAGTCCGGAATCGCCTTCTTCCAAAGGCTTGGCAATGTTCAGCACTGCTGTGCCAGAGCCGGAAATGCGGCCCGCATCGTCCAAGGGCGCACCATCCTTGGACCATTTCGGAACCAGGCCGGTGCCAGCCAGTTTAACATCCAGCTTCACGGTGCCGCCATCCGCCACGGTGACGGTCTTGGCCGCAGTTTCCACAACACCCACTTCCACAGCGCCGCTGACGGGAGCACTGCCTGCGGCCACCACCTCAACACGGTAGGCCCCGGCATCCTTGATCTGGGCGCTGGCGATCTGCAACTGAGGGCTGGTGGCATTGGCCACCTTTGCGGTTCCTTTGAACCACTGGTATGAAACCGGAGGACGACCCACGGCATACACCGAAAGCGTGACCGGGGTGCCAGCACCGACGAGGCGGTGTGGGGTGATCGAAATGACTTCAGGAACATCATCCACCACGTGCAGCCTGGCCGCCTGGCTGGTGACGGTACCAACAATGCCGGTGATCTGGACCGAATAGTCGGCAATGTCGTCTTCGGTGACATTGCTCAGTGTCAGCTGCGCAGAGGAACCGATGATGACCGGAAGCTCCACACCGTCTTTGCTCCAACGGTATGTGAAGGGACCGGTGCCCGTGAACTCCACACTGAAGGTGACGCTGCCGTCCAGGATGGCCCCCTGGGCAGCAGGCTGGCGGGTGATGACCACAGGATCATGCACAGTCAGGACGCCTGCGGCGCTCGTGACAGGCCCCACGGCGCCGGTGACAATCACGTCATAGCTTGCCTGGTCAGCCTCGGTGATGCCAGAGAGAGGCAGAGCGCTGGTAACGGCATCCGGAATGGCGATGCCATTCTTGCGCCACTGGTAAGTGATGGGGCCGGTGCCAGTCGCTTCGACTTCAAAGGTCACATTCACGCCGGGGACAAAGGTCTGGTTCACCGGCTGGCGCGTGATGACCACAGGATTGTTCACCACGAAGGCCACAGCCGCGCTGGTCGTAGGCCCGGCAGGGTTGGTGACAACAACAGTGTAGCTGCCTTCGTCTGCTTCCGCTGCGTTGAACGTATAGCTGGCAGAAGTGGCCAAGGCGATGTCCTGACCGTTGCGCTTCCACTGGTAAGTGTAGGGTTCAAGACCCGAGGCTTCGATGCTGAGGGTGACTGAGGTGCCTGGATTCACGGTTGCGGCAGGACTCACCTGGATGCTGCCCAGCACCGGAGGTTCCGGGCTGATGTAGAGCAGGCCGTCCGTCGCAAAGAGGCTGCGGTTCCAGTAAAGGCCCTCCGGCAGCTCTGGCAGTTCCAGGTCTGCGGCAAGCGCCACATCAAAACCGAGGCCGGTTGCATCCGCATTCAGGTTCAGGGTTCCCCAGTCAGCAATGTTGAACACATCGCCCAGGGCCGGGGTATAACCGGAAGCAAGTTCAATGCGAATAGTTCCGCCGGCGTCCAGCGCGAGGGTGCCCCCCACCTGCAGATGATCATGATGGCCAGCAGGAGAGGTGGTGCTGAAAGCAGCCACGCTGGCACTGTCCAGCGAGTTTGGCACAGTCCCGGTAGGAGCGGTCAGGCGCAAAACAGCACGTGGGGAACCCGCTGCGGCAGCCCCGGAGAGGGTCAGATTGCCGGTAAAGCTCAAAGAGCCGATGCCATCGCCTGCGGTGAGAATGTCATCCGGCAGCGAAGAATCGCCGGGTTTCACAACGCCTGCGCTGTTGATGATGTAGTTGCCAAGGAGAGTTCCGCGACCGCTGAGAACCCGGCTTTCCACGATGTTTCCGCCCAGGGTGAAACCGGCTGTGATCGCCTGGACATCCAGCACGGCACCCTGGTCTACTTCGATCCAATGAGTGCCATTGAAGCGGCCAGCGCTGCCAAGGACGATCGATCCCCCGCTGATCTTCACCTTGCCTGTAAAGGCATTGGCGGTGTTGATGGTCAGCGTGCCTGTGCCGCTCTTGGTCAGGCCTGTGGTCCCGCCGATGGAGCCGGTACCGCTGAAGGTGTAGTTCTGTGCTGCGGACACAACGACCGAGGAAGGCGTCACCACTTCACCCAGGGTCACCGTGGTATTCGCCGGGGACGCAGTGTCGTCAAAGACAACGGCATCCGACTGATAGAAAACATCCGTGCCGCCATTCCAGGCGTCCGCAACGGTGCGGTTCCAGACATTGCCCGTTGCATTGCCAGACCAGACAAGGTTGGCATTGCTGCCGCCGATGACGAGATTGATCTGGCCTGGGGCGCTGACGTCAAGCGCTGCCGTATAACGGGTGGGATTGACCACCGTCAGATTGCCTGCGCCGGTCAAAGTACCGGTATAGTTGGCGAGCCGGTAAGTGCCCGCTGGGCGGCTGCCGGTGGCGGCAATTTCCACAGCGCTGGGTGCGGCAACAATCACGTCGCGTCCGATGTTCACCAAGTCGTTGATGCCGGCACCTTCCGTGGCCACAGCAGCCAGATTCACCAGCAGTCTGCCGCCGTTGAAAGTAACGTCCTGGCTGATGTCCAGCGTACCGGGGAGAGCCGCTGTGCCAGGATTCAAGGTGGAACCGGTGGGCAAAGTAACGGAACCCAGGACACTTCCGCTGCCGCGAAGAGCCTGGGTAGCGCCCAAAGCGTAACCTCCCGTGACATCAGCCACATCAAAAATGGCACCCGCAGTCAGGTCAATGGTCGGGCTGGTGAGGATGCTGCCGGTGGCCCCCAGCTTCAGCGTTCCCGCGCTGATGGTGGTGCTGCCCGTGTAAGTATTGACAGCGTTGAGCACCCAGGTGCCGGTGCCGAGTTTGCTCACCGTGAGGGCGAACGGACCGCCGGTGGAAAGCACACCGTCCACAATGCCGGTCGCGCCATCACCATCCAGCAGCAGGCCACGAGCGCTCGTTGCCGCCGGGGCCGAACGGACAGGGCCGGCCAGATTCAATGTGCCACCGCTGACGCGGATACGGGTGTTGCCGCCTCCGCCGTTGGTCAGGTCAATGCCGCCCTGGATGACGTTGTTACCTTTGACGTTAACAATGGCCCCCAAAGGACCGTCGCTGCTGGTTGCGAAAAGCAGAGTGGGCGGAAGCACGATGTCTTCACCCACAGGATCCAGGAGCAAGGAGGGACGGCGGGCATTTGCCACCGTGATCAGCTTGGTAGGCGCGGGCTGGCCTTCACCAGAAGGAGGCAGTGTCACCCCCAGAGAGGTGTTGTGAACGACCTTCACTAGAGCACGGGCAACGGTGACGTTGCCATTGAAGCTGTTATTGCCAGCCAGGGTCACCACATAGTCGTCACCCGTTGTACCCGCAGGGAAGGTCAGCTGGCCAGTGCCGGAGATGGTCTGGGAGAAAACGAGATGCTCACCGGTGCGGCGGAAGATGAGGTTGCCATTGTTGATGACCTCCCCCGCAGGCAGGTTGCCGGTCGGGCCGTCATTGCCGATCCAGAAGGGCCCCGTGCTGATGGTGGTGGTGCCGGTGTAGTCGTTGTGATCGTTGGTGATCTTGACAATGCCGCCTGTGGTTTTCACGAGGTCACCTGTGCCGGTAATCTTGCCCGCGAGAACGATTTCCGTCGCCGCGGCCGAGTTGACCGTGAGGCCTGTGGTCAAGGTGATGGTGCTGCTGATAACGTTCGTCGTTCCTCCCGTGGCGTTGATGGTGCCCAGTTCCGTAAAGATCTGCTTGGTGATGGGCACGGTGCTTTCCTCCAGACCAAGCTGGGCACCGGCCTCAATGCGGATGTTGCCTGGGCGGTCTCCCACAGTGGTGTCGCCGCTGAAGGTCAGGCGGCTGCCCGGCCCGTTGATCGCAATATTACCCAGGTGGGTTTCCCCGATGTTGTAGAGCTGCACCACATTCGTACCTGTCTTGGTGAAATCATGCCCATGGGCGTTGAGGCCACCGGGCTGGTCGCGGATATCCCAGCGGCCCACGCCACCGATGCTGGCAGGACCAGCGAGGACGAGCTGCTTCAATCCGACGCCCGCTCCACTGGCACCTGTGTTCACCACAGCGCCGGTATCACCCACCCCTTTGCCAATGATGGTCACCACTTCACCCTGGGGTAGAAGCTGGCCGTTAACGTCCAGGGAAGCGCCCGAGGCGACTGTTGTTCCGCCTGCGGTCTCCCCCAGCGCGTTGGCATTGCCCAGGCGCAGGGTACCTTCCAGGATCTGGGTTTCGCTGGTGAAGTTGCTGTTGCCGGAAAGCGTGGTAACGCCAGCGCCCAGCTTGGTAATGCTGCCCGCGCCGCTGATGGCACCTGCAAAGGTGTAAGCATCAGGACGGTTGAAAATCAGGCTGCCCGCGTTGGCCACCGGACCGTTGCCCAGACTTCCCGCGGCCGCAGTGAGACCGTCTCCCACGCGGATCGCACCCGCCTCGATGCTGACGCCTCCGGCCAGCGTGCTTGCGCCGCCATTGATCAAAAGCAATGTCCCCGTGCCCTTCTTCACCAGGCTGCCGTTGCCATCCAGCCCGCCGACCCCACCGAAGGAGTATTCCTTGGTGGTATTGTCCACCGTCACGGAAGTAGGAGAAAGAGAGGTCGTCAGAAGTACCTGTGTAGATCCTGTTGCCGTGTCATCAAAGACCACGGCATCCCTGCCGGTCGGGGTTTGAAAATAGTGGGTCAGGGAGCCGCTGTTGCGCTCACGCCAGTTGGCGGTCCCAGTGCCCGTACCGTCATTGAGGTCCCAGTTGGCATCCACTTCGCCAGTCCACTGCGGCACATCAAAGCCGGTCACATTCAGCACCACGCGGCCGTTGGCGACATCTTCCACCAGGGCGGCGGTAACACGCGCAGGGACCTCGGTGAGGGTAAGACCGGCGAACCCGGCGCCGCCGATGGTGCCGTCATAATCAATCAAAGGAATCTGTCCGATGCTCAACCCACCACCTTTCAGTGCCACCCCAACCACACCTGTGACCGTGAGTGATGGTGTTTTGAGCAACGGAACAGAAGGGTTTCCAAGACTGCCCACGTCAAAATCGAGGGCAGTGGTACCGGCAGTGCCGGTGACGGAAAGAGAGGTGGCATTCACCGATTTTGCAGGCGTGTTCACAACTACGCCCAACGTGCCGCCTTCAGCCACGGTGATGGCGTTCTGGGCCACATGGGCAGTTGTCAGGTTCAGGCGGCCGGCTTGCACAGACACGGGGCCAACAAAGGCATTGGCACCTGTCAGGCTCCAGGTTCCGGTGCCTGCTTTCACGACTCCCAGCAGATCACCTCCTGCGCCTACGACGCCGGAAATAACACCATTCCCCTCCCCGCCGACATGCAAGGTGGTCGTGCCGCTGCTGGTGCCGTAGTCCACATCGCCCTGCAGGGTCAAGGTGCCTGCCTGGGACTCAACACCATATTCGGTGCCACCGGCATTCAGAAGCAGAGGGCTGGTAAGGATGTTGTCGCCAGCCACGTTCACCAGCAAAGGAGCGGTGGCGCTGTTGCGCCCGGCCACCACCAGCGTTTCGTCAACGGCAATCCCGCCACTCAATTCCAGCCGGGCGGTGGAGTCGCCTCCGCCAAGCGTGGTGTCTCCAACAGCAGATCCCAAAGCCGTAGCGCGGTTGATTCTAACCGTTCCTTCATTGATGAAAATACGGCCGTTCCAGGTGGCGCTGCTGCCATTCAGAGACAGCACATTGGCCCCTTCCTTGATGAGGTGGCCGCCTGCGCTCGTCTGTGTTCCCAGACCTGCCAGCAGGCCGTTCACGGTCACGGCCTGCGCCCCGGAGATCGTCAGGTTTCTGCCTGCCGTGGCAGCGCCGTTGCCGATGTCGAGAAAGCTTCCTCCGCCCACAGAGATGGTCCCGGCCGCAGCCTCAAGGCGTCCGAAAGAGAAGAAAACCCCGCCCGTGGTCGTCAGCGCGAGGTTTTGTGTGGAGTTGTTGATGAAAAGGCCGCTGTTTGGCTGGGTGGTTCCGCTGAATGTGTCCCCGAGGCGCAGCTGGCTGGCCCCTTGAAAGGTATAACCAAGAGCATCGCCACTGACCGAAATGCTCTTGGCCGTGGCATCGACGTTCACATTGATAATGCCCGTGCCTGCCCCCGCAAAGACCAAGGCGTCCGTATTGGCCGTCGCTCCAAAGGTGGGACGGGTGTTGTTGTCCCAGTTGGCGACATTGTTCAGGGCGTTGTTGCCCGCACCAGTCCAGGTCTTGAT
>DASWXG010000554.1:0-9674 GCA_036405615.1 Prosthecobacter sp.
GGCGGCATGGCCGGTTGCGCCATGATCGGCCAGTCAGTGATCAACGTTCGGTCGGGAGGTCGCGGCCGCCTGTCCACCTTCGTGGCCGGGGTGTTTCTGCTCATTTTGTTGGTCGTGCTCGGCCCCTGGGTGAAGCAGATCCCCATGCCGGCGTTGGTGGCGGTGATGATCATGGTGTCTGTGGGAACTTTCTCCTGGGCCTCCTTCCGCAACATGGGCCGCCATCCCAAGTCCTCCAGCCTGGTCATGCTGGCCACGGTGACAGTCGTGGTCTTCACCCACAATCTTGCCCTGGGCGTCGGAGTTGGCGTGCTGCTCAGTGCCCTGTTCTTTGCCCGGAAAGTTGCGCGTTTCCTGAATGTTACCAGCACGTTGGAGCGGCCCGGCTGCCGCACTTACACGGTTACCGGCCAGGTCTTTTTTGCCTCGGCAGGAGCCTTTGGCCGGGCTTTTGATTTCCGGGAAAAGCTCACTCACGTACGTCTGGATGTCACCCATGCCCACCTTTGGGATCTCACGGCCGTGTCAGCCCTGGACCAGGTCGTTTTGAAGTTCCGCCGAGAAGGTGCTGAGGTGGAAGTCAGCGGTCTCAACGCCGCCAGCGCCACGCTGGTGGACCGCCTGGGCGTGCATGACAAGGCCGGGTCTGAAGGGACCATGGATGTGCTGGCTCATTGAGGACCCTTCCGGGATGCCACGGCGACAAAGGATGTTTGGCGGCGCTTCCCGGGGGGGAAGTCGCTGCGCTCCTTTGCATCCCGGCTACCTTCTATGATCCCTCCGGGATCAACAGACCCGAATCCCAGTCTGCATGGTAGGCTCACGAAGCACACCAGGGCGGACATTTTTCAGACAGCTTCTCACGCGATGGCGGCAGAGGGCTCGGGCACGGGGGCTTCGGCGGGGCTCTTTTTGGAGAAGCGCTGGCTCAGCTTTTCCATGTAGATGTAGAACACGGGGGTGATGTAGAGCGTGAGGAGCTGTGAGAGCAGCAGGCCGCCGACCACGGCCAGACCCAGCGGGCGGCGGGCCTCGGCCCCGGCACCCCAGCCGAGGGCGATGGGCAGGGCGCCCATGATGGCGGCAAAGGTGGTCATCATGATGGGGCGGAAGCGCACGAGGCAGGCCTCGTAGATGGCTGCAGCGGGATCTTTTTTGCCGTGGCGTTCCGCCTCCAGCGCGAAGTCGATCATCATGATGGCGTTCTTTTTGACGATGCCGATGAGCATCAGCACGCCGACGAAACCGTAGAGGTTCAACTCATAGCCAAACAGCCACAGCGTCACCAGAGCGCCCACTCCGGCGGAGGGCAGGCCGGAAAGGATGGTGAGCGGGTGGATGAAGCTCTCATACAGGATGCCAAGCACGAGGTAGATGACGAGCACGGCCATGATGAGCAGGAGGCCGAGACCGTCCAACGAGGCCTGGAAAGCCTGGGCCTCCCCCTGGAAGGCGGTGCTGATGCCTGCGGGCAGTTCCTTGTCAACCACGGCATTGATGGCGTTGACGGCCTGGCCAATGGAGACGCCGGGCTTGGTGGCAAAGCTGATGGTGACGCTGGGCAGCTGGCCGGAGTGGGCGACGGTGAGCGGGCCGACGGTGCGGGTGATGTCGGCCACGCTGTCCAGGGGCACCAGTTCGCCGTTGCCGCCGCGGAGATAAAGACGGCCCAGGGCCTCGATGTCCGTGCGGTATTTAGGGTCCACCTCCAGGATGACGTAATATTGGTTAGACGGCGTGTAGATGGAGGAGATCTGGCGGGAGCCGTAGGAGTTGTACAAGGCGTCTTCGATCTGCTCGGCCGTGAGGCCGAGGGCGTAAGCTTTGTTGCGGTTCACCTCCACAAAGACCTGCGGGCTGGCGATGAGGAGGTCACTGGTCACATCGGCCAGTTCCGGCAGGGCGGCGAGGGCGGCCTCGATCTTGGGCGCGGTTTCAAAGAGTTGCTTCAGGTCCACACCGGCCAGGGTGTACTGGTACGGGCTCTTGGTGCTGCGGCCGCCAATGCGGATGCTGGCGGGCACCTGCGGGAAGGCGCGGATGCCGGGGATGGCCGCCATCTGGGCACGAAGTTCGTTGACGATGTCCTGGGCTGGCGGGCGTTCGGCGCGCGGCTTGAGGCTGACGAACATACGGCCGCTGTTGGCGGTGGAGCTCGGCCCGCTGGCCCCCACGCTGGAACTGAACCCGGCGATGTGCGGGTTTTTCGCCAGGATGGCGGCCACGGCCTGCTGGTGCCGCACCATGGTGTCAAACGAGGCGTCCTGCGCGCCTTCGGTCATCACCTGGATCTGGCCGGTGTCTTCCGTGGGGATGAAGCCCTTGGGCAGATGCATGAACAGCCAGGCGGTGCCCGCCACAGTGGCGAGGGTGAGGCCCATCATGGAGACGCGGTGGCGCAGGCTGAACTTCAGCGTGATGTCATAGAGGTGCAGCAGGCCGTCGAAAAAACGCTCGGTCACGCGGTAGAACCAGCCGTGCTCCTCCTTGGCCGGGTGCGGTTTCAGAAACCGGCTGCAGAGCATGGGCGTGAGGGTGAGCGAAACGAAACCCGAGACGAGAATGGCCACGCCGATGGTGACGGCAAACTCATTGAGCAAACGGCCGAGAATGCCGCCCATGAACAGCACGGGCAGGAACACGGCGGCCAGGGAGAGCGTCATGGAGATGACGGTGAAGGCGATTTCGCGGGAGCCTTTGAGCGCCGCGTTCCAGACGGAGTCGCCGTTCTCGATGTGACGCACGATGTTCTCCAGCACCACGATGGCATCGTCCACGATGAAACCGACACTCAGGGTCAGCGCCATCAGCGAGATGTTGTTCATGCTGAAGTCCAGCAGATACATCACGGCAAAGGTGCCGATGATGGAGAGCGGGATGGCGATGCTGGGGATGAGCGTGGCGCGCAAGTTTCGCAGGAACATGAAGATCACCACGATGACGAGGCCGATGGTGAGCACGAGAGTGAGCTGGACGTCATGCACGGACTCGCGGATGGCCTGGGAGCGGTCAATGAGGATGCTCAGCTCCATGGCGGCAGGCATCTGGGCATTGATGGTGGGCAGCAGTTTTTTGATGGCGTCCACCACGGCCACCGTATTGGCCCCGGGCTGGCGCTGCACGGCCATGAGGATGGAGCGGGAGCCGTCCTGCGACCAGTTGGCGATCTGGTTGTCCTCCACGCTGTCCATGACGGTCGCCACCTGCTCCAGGCGCACAGGGGCGCCATCACGATAAGCGACAATAAGCGGGCGGTAGGCCTCGGCATTGGAGAGCTTGCCGCTGGTCTGCACCGTGAAGTTTTGTTCCGTGCCCTGCAGCACGCCTGCGGGCAGGTTGCTGTTGCCGGCGGAGATGGCGTTGCGCACCTCGTCCATGCTGATGCCGCGCGAGGCCAGCTTCAGCGGGTCTGCCTGGACGCGGACGGCATATTTCTGTGAACCGAACACGCGCACCTGCGCCACGCCCTCCACCATGCTGATGCGCTGGCCCAGGGCGGTCTGCGCATACTCATCCACGGTGGAGATGGGCAGCGTGGGCGAGGCCAGCTGCATGATGAGGACCGGAAAGTCCGCCGGGTTCACCTTGCGGAAGGAAGGCGGGCTGGGCATGTCATCCGGCAGGCTGCGCTGCGCGGCGGCGATGGCGGACTGCACGTCCAGGGCGGCCCCGTCAATGTTGCGGTCCAGGTTGAACTGGATGGTGATGTTGGTGTTGCCGAGAGCGCTGGTGCTGCTCATCGAGTCAATGCCCGCAATGGTGGCGAACTGCTTCTCCAAGGTGGTGGCCACAGAGGACGCCATGGTCTCCGGGCTGGCTCCGGGCAGGGTGGCCGAGACGGAGAGGGTGGGGAAGTCCACATTCGGCAGGTCATTGACCGGCAGCTTGTCATACGACAGCAGACCAAAGGCGAGGATGCCGGCCATGATCAATGTGGTCATGACAGGCCGGTGGATGCAGCGTTCCGGAGTCATGGTGTGGAGCTGGAAGGGGCGGCTTCAGCGGGTGCGGCAGGCTTGCTTTGAGGGGCCTTGGGGGCTTCGGCAGCCTTGGTCCCGGCTTCGGCTGCTCTGGCTGGCGGCGGTTCAGCTTCCTGCCCCACAGGCGGTTTGGTTTCCACCTTGGATCCGGGCACCAGCCGCAGCTGGCCGTCCACCACCACTTCTTCCCCCGCTTTCAATCCCTTGCGGATGATCGCTTCGGTGCCCAGGGTGCGTTCCAGTTCCACATCGCGGATCTGGGCCTTCAGGTCCTCGATCACAAAAACATACGTGCCTTTTTGCCCCGTCTGCACAGCGGTCGCCGGCACCACGATGGCGTTCGGTTCCGTGGTGAGGGTGAGGCTGATCTCGCCAAACTGGCCGGGCCACAGGGCCATGTCTTCATTCGGCATGGTGGCTTTCACCTCCACGGTGCCGGTGGCGGGTTTGATGGCGTTGTCCACAAAGGACAGATACCCCACAGTCTCCGCCGCCCCGGCGGCACCCGTGCGGATGCCCACCTTCAACCGGTCTTTGGCCATGTATTTGCGGATCTCGCCCAGGTACTGCTCAGGCAGGGCGAAGATGACCTCGATGGGCTTCATCTGGTTGATGACCACGAGGTCGGTTTCATCGGCTTTCACCACGTTGCCTGCGTCCACCGCGCGGCGGCCTGCACGGCCCGTCAGGGGAGAGCGCACGGTGCAGTAGCTGAGCTGGAGCTCGGCCTCCTTCACAGCGGCGGCGGCGGCCTCGGTATTGGACTCTGCGGCCTCGGCGGTGCTTTTGAGGTTGTCCACTTCGTCCTTGGAAACACCGCCGGAGGTGGCCAGGCCCGCGTAGCGGTTGGCCTGGCGGCGGGCGACTTCGGCCTGGGTGGTGGCCTGGGCCAGACGGGCGCGGGCCTGGGCGAGAAGGACCTCAAAGGGCGCGGGATCCATCTCCACCAGCACATCCCCCTCTTTGACATCCTGGCCTTCCTGGAAATGCACCTTGGAAATCTGGCCGGTGACCCGCGCCTTGACTGCCACGGTGGACTTCGGCCGCACGTTGCCGATGGCCTGCAACTGCACCGGCACTTCTTTCTGTTCCACCCTGGCGGAAACGACCGGAACCGTGGGGGCGCCTCGCGGTCCGGCCTGCCCTCCCTCCTTCTTGCCCGGGCTGCAGGCGGAAAGCCCTGAGAGCAGGATGACGGGAATCGCGATGAACTGGAAGGTGTGACGCATGTGGAAGGGAGGGAAGCTCAATACAAGAGACGGGTCCGGGGTGTTTCTGACAAAAACGCCCCAGGCCCCGTTTTCATTGGACTTCCACCCTGGAATCGTATTCAACCCGGCCCGCTGGCCGCAGGCTGCGAAGGCCGCTAAATCAAGGAACGCCGGTGCGGTGCACTGCGTACTTAAAGGCATCGCCAGCGCCCCCTTGTTGAAGTATGAAGGAGGCTTCCGGGGTGCTCGGTATTCGCTTTACGTGCTTGCGGATGAATTCGGCCTGCGTGCCGAAGCCGGTCTCCTGCCAGCCGAGCTTTTGAGCCCACGCACGCCAGTCGGTGAAGTTGACATCGGCGGTGAGATCCTGCTTTCCAGGGTTGAGGTAGATGTCCGGGCCTTCCAGCCGGTGCTGGCGGAAATAGGCGCGCAGGGTCCCGGCAGGGCGGCGGTGATAGAGGGCGGGAAAGACATCGCCGTAATCCACCATGAGCATCGCCCCGGCCTGCCAGGCGGGGGCCCAGTGCTGCAGCCAGTCGTGGACACTGGCATGCAGTTCCACCCGCTGGCGGGCTTGGCGGCCGGGCCAGGATTGAAGGGCTGAAAACAGGGCGCGGCGTTGTTCCTCCCAGGCCAGGGGCACCCAAACCTCCCGCCCCTGCGGGGTGACGTGGACCTCGTGCCAAGTCTCTTCATGCCACTGCAAGAGGGTGGCCGGGAAGGCGTCCAGGAGTTCGTTCTGATAAAGGAATGCCTTGCCGCCACAGCTTTCCAGGGCTTCTCGCAGGTCTGTATGCCAGAGGCAGCTGCTGCCCAAAAGCTGGCGTTGTTGCTGCTGGAGCACCGGCGAAGTTTCCACCAGATGCCACTGGAAACGGCGGCGTTGCCACCAGCCCAGATTTTTTTTCACGGCGGCCATCAGCACGCCGCTCCCGGCCCCGATTTCGATGATGTGGCGGATCTCCGGCTGCAGGGCGGACTCCTGCCCCAGCCAGGTGGCGATGGCCTGGCCGAGAAGGGGAGAAAGGGTGGCTGTGGTGGAAAAATCCCCCCGCGCCCCCACGGTGGGGATATGCCGCGCATAGTAACCCCGCTGGGGATCATACAGCGCGTGCGCCATGAAGGCGGAGAAGGGGACGGGATCGGCCATGGGGGAAAGGGAGGCAAATGCTACGGAGACTTTGCCCGGGTGGCAAACGGATCAAAACAGGGGCTGCTGTCCCGCCCGGGCTGTGGTTGCCGGTGGGCCGTACCCGGTGCGGGCCGGGGTTTTCCCCGCTTTACACTCCAGGCATCCGCCGCCATCCGTATGCTCTAGCTATGAACCGCCAAGAAAATCTCGAGATCTTTTTCCGCGACGGCAAAACCGTCATCCTGCCGATTGACCACGCCGTGGCCATTCCGGTCCCTGGCATGGAGAACCCGTTCGCGCTGATTGACTCCGTGAGCCCCTATGTGGACGGCTACGTGATGAACCTGGGCGTGGCCATGCGCGCGGCCGACTCCATGGCTGGCAAGGGCATCTGCCTGCGCACGGATGTTTATAACACCCGGACCAGCGGCGAAGGTGCCGGCAGCATCAATGTCTACGGCGTGGAGGAAGCCGAGGCCGTGGGGGCCAATGCGGTGATGAACATGCTCTACACCAACGGCTACAACGAGCGCATCAATTTTCAGGAGTGTGCCGACATCATCCGCACCAGCATGGATGTGGACATTCCCGTCATCCTCGAAGCCCTGCCTTACGGTCTGGGCCAGAGCGACAAATACACGCTGGAGAATGTGGCCTTTGCCGCCCGTCTGGCCGCCGAACTGGGTGCAGACGTGGTGAAGGTGCCGTATCCGGTGGACTGCAAGCCGGGCGACTTCCGCAAGGTGGTGGACCAGGTGTGGGTGCCGGTGATCATCCTGGGCGGTGCTTCCCTGAACGATGATGCCGCCCTGCTGAAGATGACTGAAGACGCCATGGAGTCCGGTGCTGCGGGCATCGCCATCGGCCGCAACGTCTGGCAGCATCAGAATCCGGCCGCCATTGCACGCAGCCTGTCAGCCGTGGTCCATGACGACGTTTCAGCGCTGGAGGCTCTGGCCCTGCTGAAAGAACCGCTTCGCTAAGACTGTTTGGCTCAGCCTTCATCATGATGAAAAAGCCCGCCCTCCTCGCCGCTTCATTGCTCCTGCTGGCCCAAGCCCGCGGAGCCGACCTGAAGACCTTCAACTTCACTGCTGATGAGTGGACGGAGGGCGATCCGCCCAAGGAGGTCTTTGTGGTGGATGGCACCATCAAAATCGCGGCCAAGGATGGCAACAAGGCGGTCATGGTGGCCCCGGACAATCTGGTGGACGCCAGCGCCCAGTTTGCGGTGTCCGCTGCCGGGGAGTCCTACATCAAGGCGAAGGTCTTCGCCAGCAAGCAGGGGCGCAGCTTCCCGCGCTTCGGCGTGGCCGTCCATGGCATGAGCGGCTACCGCCTCCTCCTTGATGCGGCGAAGAAGCAGCTGAACCTGGTGAAGGCGGATGAAACGCTGGCCAGTGTGCCCTTTACCTGGACCAGTGATGCCTGGCTGTGGATGAAACTGGAAGCCCGTAAAAACGGCGATGACTGGACCATCACCGGCAAGGTCTGGGCGGCGGATGCCGCCGAGCCTGCCGAGGCACAGATCAAGCATGCGGACAAGAAGCTGAAGGGGCAGGGCAAGGCGAGCATCTGGGCCACTCCGTACTCGCATACACCCGTCTATTTCGACGACATCGAAGTGGGCGTGGAAGCGGCTCCCGAAACGAAGTGAAAAAAACTTCAAAAGAAGATCACTTTTCAGTTGCGAGGTCGCCAGCTTCATCTAGTATCTCCTTCCACTCACGAGGCTTCTGGAGCGGTAGCTCAATTGGTTAGAGCGCCAGCCTGTCACGTTGGAGGTTGCGGGTTCAAGCCCCGTCCGTTCCGCCAGTGAGTAAGTTAAAAAGACCCGGTCAGAAATGACCGGGTCTTTTTGCGTCCAGGCCTAGTGGTTGCGAGGAAAGACGGGTAATGCCGGTTTTGAAATCTGGCGGCGGTGAAGGGCCGTTTTGAAGGATTTCAGGAAAGCCTGTGAGCCAGTGCGCTCAGCATCCGCAAGGAGACGCAAATACCGAGGCCATGACTGGAGCGGGTGATCGGCATAACAAAAAGGATGTTCATTTTGGAAGGTGTTTTGCACCGCTTGGGAAGCCGATGAAAAAGAGGGCCGGAAAAGCTGTCGCGGAATGCGCGTGGGAAGGGGATTTCCGGGGAGGAAAAGAGAGGGGGCTGAGTGGCAGCTTTAGGCAGATGTGCGATGGGGTGAATCCGGGCTCGCAAGAGTGGGGGACAACAGGGTTTATCAACGGCCTCAGAGTGAGGCAGCCACTCCTGGCTGCCAGTGCCGGGCGAGGGCGTCCCGGGTGGGCCTGATGGGACGAATAGGAATGATGGGAGAGACAGACCTGCTCTCGAAAATTCTGTCATTTACCCGGACGACGAAGCGGCCTCACTGGCACTGAGTGATGACATAGGCCATGGGCTGGCCATCTACAGTGGTCGCGAAGAAGTAAGCGGCGTTGCCGTTGAAAAGACGGTATCCGGGCCTCCGGGACGGCGCGGGATTTCCAGCCAGGTCCAAGGTGATTTGCGGAGCGGCTTTGGGCCGGGTCTCAAACAGCCACCCTGAATCAATCTGGCAGACGAATGCGAAGGGTTCCTGCTGGTCGCAAAGGCCTGGGGTTTCGTCTTCCATGATCCATTCCGGCTTTCCACCCAGCCTTCCAAAGACCCGTCCGTCACACCGGAGGACGCCATGGTGGTCGGCTTCCAGCCGCTTGGGCAGAATGGCAGATTCTTCCGGCGCGGGTTTCGCGGGAACCGGCCTTGAATTCACATCGGTGATCACCAGCCGGAAATTGGTCTGGCTGGACTTGAGGAATGAGGACGATACGGAGCATCCCTTGCGATGATCTTTGGGCATAGTCGGAATGATCCTGTCTTCGCCGGTGCATGAAACGCACGCGCTCACGGCCAGCTGGCGTTTGGTATCATGGCTGCCAGGAGTCCATTCCACCTGGAAGAAGAGCGGCATCTCCGCTCGGCAATGCTGGCACAGGGGCGGCTCCTGGCTGCCTGCCGCCAGTCTGCCTCCGACGTGAGACCCTGCCAAAGGGGAGGAGCGGTTGAAGAAGGGAATCCTAAACATGGGTGTGAGCCGGCGGATGGGGAACAAGAACACCTGTATTTCACTGTACTATCACAACCGGCCACGGCCAGCCATCAAGCATAGACCTGTTCTCAAAAAACCTGTCATTCACCCGGACGGCGGAACGGCCTCATTCGCGGCGTCAGGCGCTTGTCTGTTATGTCCTCATAGCAGACGGCGCACCTTCCTTGCCATGGAGGCCGCTGCGCTCGCCGGTTCAAAATGACATTCGTTTCGAGGACCGGTCTAACAAAAAACACCGAATGCCAAGGCAGGTC
>DASWXG010000555.1:0-5257 GCA_036405615.1 Prosthecobacter sp.
ATTCGCATGGGCAGAGCAGAAAGAGAAAATGACCTTATGAGGGAGGCGGCGAAGGCTGGAGGCCTCATCCAATAAATTTCATAATTTGAAAAATAAGAATCAAAAATGAATATTTGGCATACCTCCCACACGCATTCTAGCAATTAAAATTTTGCTTTTTTGACCCTTCGCTTACAAGCCTATAAAGTTAAATCTTACCAAATTCCAGAAGTGAGACTCACCATTTCACCTCCAGTCTCGATTTAAAGTTCAAATCTAAATTTTTTTATTATGTATTTGAGATCAAAAATTGAGTTTGAACGAGCGTGTTTTTATCGTCATTCTGGTATCTTCCTGCCCGGTTGACATTGCATGCGCCCGCTCCGATTCTGCGGGCGTTCCCATTCTCTCAGAAGCGCTGTTTAATTATCTCCATGCATTCCTCTCTTGAACTGAAACGCGAAGTTGACGCCATCCAGATCCCCAGCGGCGACTCCATCAAACTTCCACTTGGAATGAAGGTCATCATCACCCAGTCCCTGGGTGGCACCTACACAGTGGCTACGGATTTTGGCCTGGCCCGCATCAGCGCCAAGGATGTGGATGCCTTGGGAATCGACCCTGAAGCTTCGAAAAAAGAGGCCGAAAGCACCTCTTCCAACATCCCGGACAATGCCAGCGATCTGGAAGCCCAGGTTTGGAACCAGCTGAAAAATGTGTATGACCCGGAAATCCCGGTGAACATTGTGGACCTCGGCCTGGTGTATGACTGCCATGTTGAAGAAACAGGAGAAGGCAAAAACCGTGCTGTGGTGAAGATGACGCTGACGGCCCCAGGCTGCGGCATGGGCCCCACCATCGCCGCCGATGCCCAGAGCCGCATCATGACCATCGAAGACATGGATGACGCCGCCGTGGAACTGGTGTGGGAACCCGCCTGGAACCAGGGGATGATCTCCGTGGAAGGCAAGATGAAGCTGGGCATGATCTGACCTGCCAGCTTTCCTCTCCCTCATGAAAAAGGCGGCCTGATGAAGGCCGCCTTTTTTGTATCATGTGAAATCTGCTGTCCGGGTTACCAGGGCTCGCGACCGGTCACCTCAATGAACTGCTGACGCAGCCCGTCATAACGACGTTCCCACTGGTCCAGCACGAACTGGTACTCCATCACCTGCTTTTCCAGAAGGTTGATCCTTTGCTGCACATGCGGGTCCCCTGCCCCTTTGGCGAGGTCGGGCCACTGAGAGCCATTCAGAGTGGTCTCTGCAGAGCGCGTGTGGCGCGGGCTGAAGCCAAAGAACGCCTGGTCAAACAGACGGGACTCTGCGCCATCCACACAGTTGATCAGCACGACATCCTTGTCGATCTGACCGGTGGCCAGGAACTCCTGGATGGTCGCCACGTTGGTGGGACCGTAGAGATACTGGTCGGGCATCTGGATCAGCCAGTCCATCTGCAATTCATGCACCATGGGTGCCCTCCGCCAGGTCTGGCGGCCGTCGTTGGACAGTTTGTCCATGGGCGAGATTTTCGCCTCACTGGCCCAGCCGAGCAAAACCTCGGTGGTGATGGGGCCATATTCCTGCCGGTCGGCTGCTTTGATGAGATGCCAGGTAGAGCTCATGTACCTGATATATCGGATTTGCCCCGCCAGGTGGAAGCAAAAAAGCCTGCCGGCTTCACACCAAATGTCTGGCCAGGGTCACTTCAAGATTCTTTTCCACCACGGCCCCCATGCTGTCGCAGACATCAAAGGCATCTGTGTGATGGAATTCCCCCAGTTCGCGGGCCAGCTGGGCCACCTTGTCCGCAGGCTCGCGAGGATTGTTTTTCATGATCTGCAGCAACGCCGAAATGCGCTGATGCTCGCTGATATAACGGCGGGCGATGAGGCTGCGTTCCTCGTCCTGATACTGGTTCATGGTGGGCAGGTTCAGCAGCTTGCCGCACAGCCAGACCACGGGATTGTTCTCTTTGAAAAACTGCGGCAGATAAAGGCTGCGCCTGCCCTCGTAACTCTGCTGGTCGAAGTCGATGGCGCGCACACGGTACTGCACATCTTCAAAATCCGGCGTGATGTCGATGACGTAGTTGTAACTGCGCATGTCGCCCAGCAGACGCAGGAAGCAGCGCTCGCTGAACTTCACAAACTCCTTGGCAATGCGGACCTTGTTGACGTCGGGGCGGTCCAGATGATCGCGGATGAAGACGTCTCCGGGCACCCCGGCGATGTGCTCTTCCACCAGCGTATTGCGCTGGGCCAGATAGTTGATGCGGTTAGGCGAAAGCAGATGCTCCAGCTCCAGGCCATAGACGCGGGAGGCATCCGCCGTCTTGACGTAAAAGTGGTCGTAGTTGTCGTTATACTGGTTGACCACGCGGATCCGGAACGGGCGCGAGTTGCCAAATTCGCAGTAGTCCACACGCTCGACAAAAAGGTGTGGCACGGCGTGGAGATCGCCCGTGCGCAAGAGCGAGTAGATGCTGGTCAGGCGCGGGTAGAGCTCGTCCTGAACCTCCCGCGGATACAGCACACTGGCCCAGTGGGTTGGATTGCCGTTCTTGTCATCCAGCGGGTAGCTCTCGGTAAAGCCCAGCAGGTCCTTGTAGGAAGCGGGCAGAGAATATTGGCGGCCGAACTCGTCCAGGTAGGTCTCCAGTTCGTCCGTGAGCGGGAGGAAGTCTTTGCGTTTGCTGATATGGACGTCGGAAGACATGAAGACGTGAATGCAAGCAAGGAGGAGGCCCGGGCAGGCCCCTGTTTTGGAAAACTGCTTCTTCTTTAGGGCTGCTTGAGACGGGCGCTTTTGCTGAAGCAGCCGAAGGCCAGGAAAGCGGCGCCGGTCAGAATCATAAAGAGCGAGAAGAACTGGCCGCGGGTGAGGCCCATGATGCCTTCCGAACCGGAGTCAGGTTCACGAACAAACTCCAGGCTGATGCGCGCGACCGCGTAGAGAATGAAAAAGAGGCCGGTGAGAATGCCGTGCGGCAGGCGCGGGAATCGCAGGCGGACAGCCAGAAGGATGGCGGAGAGGAACAGCCCTTCTCCCAGGGCTTCATAAAGCTGCGAGGGATGGCGGGGATGCAGCATCGCCTCCAGTGCCTCCACGCCACCGGGCTGGGTCTGGTAATAAGCGATAATGTCCGGGCTGTGGGTGAGGCCGGCAGGCAGCGATACGGGCGTGCCCCCCTGGGCGGCAAAGTCTTCATGCAGGAGTTCCGTGGGGAACTTCATCGCCCAAGGCACGTTGGTGACCCGGCCAAACAGTTCTCCGTTGATGAAGTTGGCAATGCGGCCGCAGAACACGCCAAGAGGAGCCCCGCAGACGATGGTGTCCCCCAACCCCGTCCAGGAAATGCGGTGACGGCGTGCATACCAGAGAAGGAACAGGGCCACCCCGGCAATGCCGCCATGGCTGGCCATGCCGCCCTGGTTCAGGAGAAACAGAGACCACGGCTCCTGCACGAAGTGATCCCAGTCATACAGAAGCATGTAGCCCAGCCTGCCTCCCAGCACGACGCCAAACAGCGCTACCATGGTGATGAAATCCGCCACTGCGTCCGGCTTGATCTCCGACAGGCCGCGCCGGGCCAGAAAGCGCATGACCAGGAAAGTGAGGTAGAAACCCAGCACATAAGCCAGCCCATACCAGTGAACGGCAAACTTGTCCGTGAACCGGATGACGTAGGGACTGAGATCGTGCAGGTAATAGGCGAGGAGATCGGTCATGCAACAGCGTGTTTTTCGGGGCAAATCCGGTCTCTGGCAAGAGACGGATGCAAAAGGAATGGAAGATGTTCCGCCACCCCGGAATACCGGCAGGAAATGAGCCCGAGTTTCTTTGTCAATCCGAAGAGTCTCCGCCTTGATACAGCAAACCCCTGAAGCCGGAGGCATTCAGGGGTTTGCAAAACAGAGTCCGGAAAAGACTATCAGATGCTCTTGCGCTTGCGCTTGATCTGAAGCTGGGCGGTGCTGCGCTGGATGATGGCCATAACAGCCGCCACTTCATCCTGCTTCTCACCGGCCTTGATGCTTTCGAGAGCGTGTTTGGCGCGCTCCAAGGCTTCTTCAACCGCTTTCTCGTCGATGTCTTCAGAGCCGACAGCCATGTCCGTCAGCACGCGGGTGGTGCTGCCAGTGACCTCCACCAAACCTTCGCCGACAGCCAGTTCAGTGGTCTTGCCACCTTTGGTGTAGCGCAGTTCACCCACCTGAAGGGTCGTCACCAGCGGAGCGTGAGCAGGCAGAACGCCCATTTCACCTTCGAAGCCCGGCAGCACGACGGAATCCACTTCATCAGAGAAGATGCGTGCTTCGGGGGTAACGATTTCGAGTTTGAGAGGCATGAGGAGAGATCAGGAAGTCAAGAAGAAGTCAGATGGTCAAAGAAGTCAAGGTGGGCAGCCGGAGCTGCGGGCCACCTTGACGGATGACCGGAGGGCTTACGCCTTCGGCACGGTGTCGATGCCGCCCTTCATGTAGAAGTTGGCTTCTGGCACATCGTCGTGCTTGCCGTCCAGGATTTCAGCGAAGCCCCTGACGGTGTCCTTGACGGAAACGTATTCACCCTTGGTGCCGGTGAAGATTTCGGCCACGTGGAACGGCTGGGACAGGAAGCGCTGAAGCTTACGGGCGCGGAACACGATGAGCTTGTCTTCGTCGGACAGTTCGTCCATGCCCAGAATCGCGATGATGTCCTGGAGGTCTTTGTAGCGCTGAAGCACACGCTGGACGCCACGGGCGACACGGTAGTGTTCTTCACCGACGATTTCCGGGGCAAGAGCCTTGGAAACGGAAGCCAGAGGATCCACAGCCGGGTAGATGCCGAGCTCAGCCAGGGAACGCTCAAGCACCACGGTGGAGTCAAGGTGGGCGAAAGTGTTGGCAGGAGCAGGGTCAGTAAGGTCGTCAGCAGGGACGTAAACGGCCTGGAAAGAGGTGATGGAACCACTCTTGGTAGAGGTGATTCGCTCCTGCATGGCACCCATTTCTGCGGCCAGCGTCGGCTGGTAACCCACAGCGGAAGGGGTACGTCCAAGGAGGGCGGACACTTCGGAACCGGCCTGGGAGAAACGGAAGACGTTGTCGACGAACAGAAGCACGTCCTGGTTCTTCTCGTCACGGAAGTATTCAGCCATGGAGAGGGCGGAAAGGGCGACGCGGAGACGGGCACCTGGAGGCTCGTTCATCTGGCCGTAGACAAGGGCCACCTTGGAGCCGGGCTCGCTGATGTAGCCACCCTGGGGGTTACGCTCGATGTCGTGGCCCCTCTTC
>DASWXG010000556.1:0-3277 GCA_036405615.1 Prosthecobacter sp.
GCAAACGCGACGCCGCAGAGCGTCAAAGCAGACAACAGGGTGAGGGCGATGCGATTTTTCATGCGGTTAAAGAGAGTTATCAAAACTGGCGTCTTCCTGGCAAGAAGGAATCTCACTTTTTTTCCATCCTTTCCAGTGACAAAAGGATGCGCTTTCGGCTTGGTTTTCATGGTATTTTCGGACTTTCTCCACCTCTGATGAAACCTCTGCTGACGTCCGATGCCCTTGAATACCAGCTCAGCGAGCCCACCGCAGGGGTCCTGGAGACTCTGCAGAAGCTGGATGGCGACATCCTTATCCTGGGCGCTGGAGGCAAAATGGGGCCCACTTTGGCGACCATGGCCAGACGGGCCTGTGACAGTCTGGGCCAAACTGACCGTCAGGTGATCGCCGTTTCGCGCTTTTCGGACCCGGCAGCTGCCGAAGTTCTGACAAAACAGGGGGTTCGGACGCTTTCCTGTGACCTGCTGGACCGCGATGCGGTGAAAAAACTCCCGGAAGCTCCCAATGTGATCTTCATGGCGGGGCAAAAATTTGGCACCTCTGACGCACCGGGCACCACCTGGGTGATGAACACCCTCGTTCCCGCCATCGTGGCAGAACGCTACGCTCGGTCCCGCATCGTGGTGTTCTCCACCGGCTGTGTCTATCCGCTTACGGCCGCCAACGGCACGGGCAGCATAGAGGAGGATTTTCTTGGCCCACCCGGAGACTATGCGAACTCCTGCGTCGGACGGGAGCGGATCTTCTCCCATTTCGCCCAGGAAAAAGGCACTCAGACACTCATGTTCAGGCTGAGCTACGCCATCGACCTCCGTTATGGAGTGCTGCATGATATCGCCCAAAAGGTGGCCCGCGAGGAGCCCGTGGATGTCACCATGGGTTATGCCAACATCATCTGGCAGGGAGACGCCAATGCCCGGGCTCTGCAATGCCTGGAACACGTGAGCAATCCTCCCGCAGCCCTGAATGTGACCGGGCTGGAAAAAGTTTCCATCCGGGCCCTGGCCGGACGTTTTGGTGAACTTTTGGACAAAAAGGTCCAGATCATCGGTCAGGAAAGCGACACCGCCTGGTTATTCAACGCCCAACGGTCCTATGAATGGTTCGGGCCACCCAGCGTGACCTTGGAGGAAATGATCCAGGCGACGGCCCAGTGGATATCCCAGGGAGGCAGTTCGCTCGGAAAACCCACCCACTATGAAACACGCGATGGCCAGTTTTGACATCCGTCAGGCTCTGCATCAGGGCCTCGCCATCCCCGCTCACCCGCTGGCCCTGGACGAAAACAGGCGGCTGGATGAGCGGCGGCAGCGCGCCCTTTCCCGATATTATCTGGCGGCGGGAGCAGGCGGACTGGCAGTCGCTGTTCACACCACTCAGTTTGCCATCCGGGAAGCGGGACTGCTGGAACCGGTCCTCACCCTAGCTGCCGAAGAGGTCGTGCGTATCCCGCGCCCCGTGGCTAAAATCACCGGCATTTGCGGCCCTACCTCCCAAGCGCTCAAGGAAGCCGCCCTGGCCAGACACTTGGGTTACCACGCAGGTCTCCTGAGTCTGGGTGCGTTGCGAGAGGCCTCTGAAGAGCAGCTTGTCGAACACTGCCAGGCAGTCGCTGAGGCCATCCCGGTCATCGGTTTTTATCTTCAACCCAGTGTAGGAGGGCGCACTCTGCCGCTGTCATTCTGGAGACGCTTTGTGGAAATCGAAAACGTTGTGGCCATTAAAATCGCCCCGTTCAACCGCTATCAGACTCAGGATGTCGTCCGGGCAGTCCTGGAGGCAGGGAGGGATGACATTGCCCTCTACACGGGCAATGACGATAACATTGTCGGCGATCTGGTCACTCCGTTCCGGCTAGGCGGCAAAGAGCGTCGCATCCAGGGCGGGCTGCTCGGCCACTGGTCTGTGTGGACCCGAAAGGCGGTAGAACTTCTGGACCGCTGCCAAAAGGAGGGGGCATCCCCGGACATTCTGGCGCTGGGAACTGAGATCACCGACTGCAATGCCGCCTTCTTTGATGCCGCCAACGGCTTTCGCGGCTGCATCGCCGGATTGCATGAAGTGCTGAAACGGCAAGGCTTGCTGAAAGGGCTTTGGTGTCTGGAAGAACATGAAACCCTGAGTCCCGGCCAGCGGGAGGAAATCGCCCGCGTGCAGGCCGCTTATCCGCATCTGAACGATGATGCCTTTGTCGCCGAGCATCTGGACGACTGGCTCAAATGAGCGATTCACGCTTTACTCCCGAAACGAATCCAGATTAAATCCGCAAATTCGGCGGGGATTTCCCGCCCTGTACGTCATACCCATCCCCCTTCTCTACCGAACCATGAAATCAAGCCGATCCCGCATCGCTCTCCTGGCGCTTCTTTGCGGCACCTCCGCCCTCCAAGCCGACATCCTGATTCTGAAGAACGGTACGAAAGTGGAAGGTAACATCCTGTCCGAGAGCCCGGCGGTCATCCGCATGAAGTACCGCCTCACCCCCAAGATCTGGGATGAGAAAGATTTCCAGGTCAGCGAAATTCAGCAGGTCATCAAGCAGTCCCCTCAGGAAGTGGAACTGATCGAACTGAAGAAAATCCTCCCCACACCGGATCTTCTGACGGCCGACAAGTACGAGCAAATCATCCAGGACCGCGTCCGCCCCTTCATCAACAAGTACGCTGGCACCCCGGAAGCCAAGGAGGCCCAGACGCTGGAAACCACCCTTCAGGAAGAGAAAAAGCGCGTCTCCAATGGCGAATCCAAGCTGGAAGGCCGCTGGCTGACCGCCGCAGAAACCAAGGGCGAAGCCTATAACGTCCAGGCTTACCGCGTGCTGAATGACATGCGTTCCGATCTGGCCAAGACCGAATGGCTCGAGGCTCTGCGCAAATTCGACACTTTTTACCGCAACCGCCCGCCGCTCGTTGCCTCCACGTATTATCCCGCAGCTATCAAAGAGGCCCTCGCCGCCATGAGCAAGCTGGACGCCCAGCTTTCCCGCATGGCCCAGGAACAGCCCGCCCTGCAGAAACGCCGCGATGACGAACTGAAAAAGCTGCCGGACGCCGAGCGCGCGCGCACCAAGGCTGCCATTGACGAGGAAAGAAACAAATGGCGCGCGCAGTCCGATGCCGAGCGCCGTGGAAACATCCGCTGGATTGAGCCTTACAAATATGACCTTCCCAGCATCCTTGCCGCCCAGAAGGTTCTGGTGGGGGAAAAGACCCGTTTGGAGGCCATCAACCTGGAAGATCTGAAGACCCGCAATGATGCCTTCACCGCCGTCTAT
>DASWXG010000557.1:0-1903 GCA_036405615.1 Prosthecobacter sp.
CACAAAGCATAGGCCAATAGTTTTTCAGCCAGATTGCGGGCCAGCTCTTCCTTTCGGGCAGCGATGATCGTTTTCAGTTCCTTGGGCGTGGAAAAGTGTTTTCCACCCGGCAGTTCACCAGCGGCATCAATGGCACCGCCCGTGTCGTCTTTGTCGCGCCAGCGGCCGATGGCGTCGAAGTTCTCCAGCCCGAAACCGATGGGATCCAGGATCTTGTGGCAGTTGGCACACACTGCATTGGTGCGGTGAAGTTCCGTGCGCTGGCGCAGGGTCAGATTCGCCACCTGCTGCTTGTCCTGTTTTTCCAAAGCGGGCACATTGGGCGGGGCAGGGGGCACGTGTTCACCCAGCACCTGTTCAAGCACCCACACGCCCCGGTTCACAGCGCTGGTGCGATTCGGGAAGGAGGTGGTGGCCAGGATGCCTGGCATGCCCAGGATGCCGCCCCGGTTGCCATTGCTCAGTTTTACCTTGCGCATCTGCGGCCCGGTGACGTCCTTTTCCAGGCCATAAACCTTGGCCAGGGTTTCATTGAGGAAGGTGTAGTCGCTGTCCACAAAAGCCACCACGCTGCGGTTCCCCTGCACAATGCTGTCGAAGAACAGCCGCGCTTCATCATACATGGCTTTGCGCAAAGCCGGTGTCATCTGCGGGAACTTTTGGGGGTCAAAAGTCTTGTCCTCCAGGCTGAGCAGACCCAGCCATTGCGCACCAAAGCCATCGAACAGCGCCCGTGCCCGGCGGTCGGCCAGCATGCGTTTCACCTGGGCCTTCAGCGTTTCCGGTTCATGGAGTTTGCCAGCCTCGGCCAGCGCATTCAGTTCGGCATCGGGAATAGTGGACCACAGCAGATAGGACAGGCGCGAGGCGAGCTGGAAGTCATCCAGAGGCACGATCTTTTTTCCCGCTTCCGCCTCCCGGGCGGGCGTGATGAACAGGAACTGGGGTGAAACCAGCACCGCCTTGAACATCAGCCGCAGGGATGCGGAGTAATCCAGCTTGTTCTTGCGGCCGAGATCGAAGACTCCAACCAGGGTGTCCACCTCCGTCTCGGATGGCGGACGGCGGTAGGCCTGGCGGGCGAGTGTGCGGGCCACCTTTCGAGCGGCTTCACGTTCATCCGTGCCGGGGGCGGGCGGCTCGCCTAACAAACGTTTTTGCAAATCCGTGGAAGGTTTTCCGGCCGGGGCCAGAATGCGGTCCAGCACCTCGTTGGCAATGCTGAGATACTGCTCCGTCTGCATGGGCGAGAGGGAGTTCAGGTATCCTTGCCCGGCCACCTCATCGGGCAACTCCTGCGCCACCGCGCGGTCCACGCCAAAGAGATCATGCAGGGTGTTGCCATACTCCACCTTGGTGAGGCGGCGGATGTCAAAAGGGCCCGGGTCTTTGGCACTGAGGTATTTGATCTGGCCCAGGCTGTCCAGAAACCGCTGCCGCTCTTCAGCCGAAGGCTGGTCGGAATCATCCGGCGGCATGTCGTGCGCATTCACATTGGCAAAGGCCTGCAACCACTTCCGGCTCGCCGAGGATTCACCCGGGTTTTTCAGCGCCGGCTCCAGGTTCAGCCCTCCCTTGGTCCGCCGGTTGCCGTGACACTCGATGCAGTAGGTTTTGACAAACGGGGCCACTCCATCCTTGAACGACTTCTTCGCTTCCGTCTGCAGGGCGGTGAATTCGGCATCCGCCACGTCTTCCGCAAGCGCCTTTCCGGAACACAACAGGACCAGCGCCAGGCCGAGCGTACTCAGGACCTTCCAACCGGGGCGGCAAATATCATCTTTCGTCATTCGAATCTTCAAAAGGGGGATTCTCAAACTACGAACCGGCCTCCCGCTGCTTATCAGAGAAACATGGACATAGCGGGGAGCTCGTGACCGCAAGGAGCCGAAGCACAGAACCT
>DASWXG010000558.1:0-2560 GCA_036405615.1 Prosthecobacter sp.
CGCAGATCAAGCCGGGCAACATGGCTGACCAGGGTGGTGGTTTCATTGCTGACCAAAACATCAATGTCGCCGGTGTCGGCAGCCTGGACATTGGTAAAGCTCAGGGTTTTGGCGATGGCTCCCGGGATAGCCGTGCCATTGCGCCTCCACTGGTAGGCAAGATTGGTGCCGGTGGCTGTCACCGTCATGCTTCCTTTTCCACCAGGAACCACGGCGAGGGAAACCGGGTGGCGGGTGATCGCCGGCGGCTTGTGCCCCTTCACCACAGTCACTGCAACAGTCGTGTCCACGGCATTGCCGTCCAGATCCCGGGCGCGAAGTTTAATGCTGCCGCTGCCGGCATTCTTGCCACCAGTGAGGCGCAGAATATCACCGTCGATGACTGTGGCGGTCAGGATGTCTGCGCTGCTTTCAGGAGCTTCCACCACCTCATATCGCAGCACCGGGGTTTCACGGGCGCTGAGGATGCGAACCGTCTTGCTGATATCCATCGTGGCCGGAGGGGTGGTGCCAGACACGTTCATGGGCACCTGGTCCATCGTGGTCTTGGCCCCGTCCACATAGACCCGCTTGTCCAGGCTGGTGTCAGTGCCGCCGCTGGGGTTGTTGTCCCGGTAAAGGCCTTTGGGCAGCGCTGCAATGGCATCCACCACGCTCATGCCGTTGCCTGGGACGCGACCAAAAACCGTGAAGCCCTCGTTCTGGATGTCCAGGGCATATTCGTTGCTGCGGTTATCCGTGAGGTTGAAGAAGAAGTCCGTCGTCGCGCTGTCTGGCGCGTCCCCAAGCTTGGCATGGGATATGGTTCCGCGAACGTTGGCGATCCCCGCTTCGTTGCGGGGCGACGGCTTCTTGATCAGCGAGGAGAAGTAATACGGAGCCTCGACAGGCACATAGGCCCCCCCCTGGAGAATGACCGGAGGCCCCCCCGTGGAGAGACCGGCCATACGGTGAAAGATAACACCGTCATAAGCACCGCTGTCCACATAGGCCATGAAGTTACCGACTGCATTGGGGGTCAGCGAGGGATAGAGAAGAAGATCAATGTCGCCTTTCGTGGTGCGCAACGTCACCGCCTTTTCCGCATCAGCATCGGCAAAACGGCCGGCCAGAGGGATGTCAAAGGTGGTGCCAGTTCCCAGCGTCGTCGCCGGAATGCTATGCTCCAGTGTCGGATTGGCAAGAGCCTTCAAGATACGCAGAGTCAGCGGCACAGTAGCCTGGATGCTGTTGTAAGTGACCGTCATCGGGCAGGAAAACACCCCGGCTGCCTCGGGGGTGCCGGATACAATGCCTGCCTGGGCGTCAAAGGTCAGTCCGGCGGGAAGGCCCGTGATGCTCCACGCCGTGCGGTTGTTGGTATCCGACGCCGTCAGCGTGTAGGTAAACGGCTGGCCGACCTGGGCGGGCTCATACAACCGACTGGTGACGCCGTGGCGGGCATAAGCCTTGGCGATGTTGCTGTCGTCCGACTGGGACAGGTTGCCATAGCTGCCCACTACCTTGAACTCATACTCCGTATCAATGGTGAAGGGGGTCATGGTGCTGTTCTGCACCCACTTTGAAACCGAGGCCCGGGTGGAATTGGCCGGCAGGGACTTCACATAAGACCACTCATCATTGGCGGTTTCTTCGTCTGCAACGCGGGCATAAATGTCATAGGCAGTCTCGCCCACAGACGTGTCCTGCCAGGTGAGGTCGATGATGCCCGATGCTCCCGAAGTCGTGGCAACCAGTCCCTGAGGGCGGATGAAGCCCATAAAGATGGTGTGCGGATTGCTGAAATCCGTCATCTCCTTGGTCACCGTGCTGTTGGAGGACATCGCCCTCACCCGCCACTCATAACTTCCTCCTGGCCCCACCGTGATGGTAAACGAAGTCGTGTTCTTGTTGACTGTCAGCGAAGGGACATTGGTTGAAAGCCAGTCCGTGGAAGAACCCACCGGGCGGTATTTGATTTCATAGTAAGATTCATTGAACGAATTGTCCTTCCAACGCAGAGTCAGGCGTTCAGCATCGGTTGCCTCCCCGCCCAGTTCCGAGGGTACGGCCAGTCTCGGAACCTTGTAGGCCGAGGGCGCTGCCGGGTTAAAGGCCGCATCCGGATATGAGACCGGGAAAACTAACGCGCTGTCCAAAGCTGTAGCCGGATCGGTGGCCTTTCCATCGTGCCGGCGGGTGGCCCGCAGCGCGAATACATAAGTTTCGGCCTCAACCAAATTGTGGGAGATGACCACGTCTTTGGTGTTGAATAAATGCAGGTCGCCCAGAGTCGCGTAGGTGGAGTCTGCGGCATCCTTTTTCTTGTAGAAAACTTGGTAGTAAAGCTCGCCTTTACTTTCGTCGGTCCAAGTCAGTCGCAACTGGCCATCGTTGATTTGCGCCACTCTGAAGCTGCCGGGAGCATTGAGTGTAGCGGAATCTTCCGTGATCGTTGTTTCCAAAATGCCGCTCTCTGCCAGTTCAATGGCATTGCCATTGAATTTGTAGGCCACGATGCGGAACTGAACCAGATAGTCCTTCGGAATCTTGTAGTCCCAAATATGGCGGGTGGTGTTGG
>DASWXG010000559.1:0-4183 GCA_036405615.1 Prosthecobacter sp.
GTTCAAAGCCGCAGCGGGATTCAGGCGGGAGCTGCGCCAAGCCGGATACAGGCCGCTGAGTACGCCGACAATCATGGCAATCACTACGGCTTTCACCAGCAGCTCGGCCCCAATGTCAGGCTCGAGCAAGCCTTTGATGGCAGGGGCGGACTTCATGAACTCCACACCCACGACACCGAGGATGACACCGGCAATGCCGCCGGCGAATCCCAGCATGGCGGACTCCCAGAGGACCATGCGGACGATGCGGCTGCGCTTCCAGCCCAGCGCCAGCAGCACACAGATCTCCTGTTTTCTTTCAAAAACGGTCATGAGCATCGTGTTCATCACCCCCAAGACGCCCACCAGCACAGCCAGCAAGGAGGTGCCCCAGCTCATGGCCCGGATCATCTTGTAACCCTGGCTGTTGTCCAGGTGCTGGGCCACGGACACCGCACGCACTTCCGGGACCAGCTTGTTGATCTCCACACACAAGGCTTCGATCTGCTCTTCGTTCATGCCGCTGGCAGCGCGGACGTCGATGACATTGATCTTGTTCTCGCTCGACATGATGGTCTGCAACACCGGCAGGGCGAGGATGATGGAACCGTCCTCCACCAGCGCGCCACCGTTGACGATGCCCACCACTTTGAGTTCTGTGGCTTCGATCTGCAGGGTATCACCCACCTTCTTCTTCAAAACCTCAGCCGCTGTCCGGCCCAGTACGACGGCCTCCTCTTTGTCATCCTGAGGCAGCCGCCCTTCCACCACTTGCAAATTTTTCCAGGTAAAGCCGCCCCATTCACGGGAGGAAACCATGATCATCTCCGCGTTTTCCACGCTCATCAGTTCCACCATCATCATGCAGGTGGCCGCCACATTGGGCAGTGAGGCGACGCGGTCTCTCACGGTGGGGCTGAACGGTTTGGGCACCATGGCACCGCCCATGTTGCTGATCACAATGTCCGTGCCGCGAGCCTTGAGGCCGGTGGCCCAGCTCTTCTGAAAGCCTTCAGAAATACCCACCAGGGCCACCACGGCGGCGATGCCGATGGAGATGCCCACCAGTGTCAGCCCGGTTCGCACCGGACGCCGTGACAGGCTGCGCAGAACGATGGTCAGAAAGGTCATGCTTGGTGGGCGGGTAAGACTTTTTCAGGCGGTCCGTCGGCAACAACACGGCCGTCTTTCATCAGCAGGGTGCGATCTGCCATGCGCGCGATGCCCATGTCATGGGTGACCATGACCAGTGTCATCTTTTGCTCACGGTGAAGGCGGACCAGCAGTTCCAGCACCTGGGCGGCATTGGAACTGTCCAGATTGCCGGTGGGCTCATCCGCCAGGAGCACGGAAGGTGAATTGGCCAGACTGCGGGCGATGGCCACGCGCTGGCGTTCGCCACCGGAAAGCTTGCTGGGGAAATGATCCAGCCGGTGGCCCAAGCCCACAGTCGTGAGCAGCTCTTCCGCACGCTTGCGCCGCTCACTTCCACCCAGTTTTCCTTCAAACATGGGGATCTGTACGTTCTCGATCGCCGTGCAGGTGGGCAGCAGATGAAACGACTGGAAGATGAAGCCGATTTCGTGCGCGCGGTAGGCAGCAGGATCCTTGAAATCCGGAAGGGAACGTCCGCGATAATTCAATGTCCCGGATGCCGGGCGGTCCAGGGCACCGAGCATCTGAAGAAGCGTGCTTTTGCCACAACCACTGGGGCCGGTGATGGCAACAAACTCTCCCGGCTGCACCTGGAAGGAGACACCGCGCAAAGCTTGTACCTGCCCGCCATCATACTCCTTTTTCAGGTCCACCGCTTCATACACAGGGGATGAGGGTGACGCGCTGGATTCTGAATTCATGCAAGCAGGGGTGGAAGCTCCGGGCAGGGTGAGTGAGCGGCCTGAAACCGGACAAGAGAATCAGGCGGGCAGTATCTGGGCCGACTCTGATTCGGCGGACTGGGAGGATGCGGCCTCATTCCGATGCCATTGCGGGCCCACTTTAGGGTCTGCGAGATCACGCAGAAGATCCCAGACTGCGGAGCGGTAGTTCGGATAAGGTGTGGTTTCTTCCGGGGTTTTGGGGGTCAGTTCGGCCACATGCTCCGGCAGTTCGTAGTGGTGCCAGCCGGCGTGGCGGTGGTGCAGGCCATGGAAGGGCTCATGCAGCAGGCTGAACGCCAGCAGCCGACCACCCAGGCCTTCACTGACAATGCTGCGGGTGGCCCCGGTGGCCGAAGTGCCGCGCAGGCCCACATGCTCCACATACTTGCGCCAGTTTTGCAGGTTGGCGGCCAGCATGGCGGGAGCCAGGTACATGCACAGGAAATATTTCCACAGGCCTAACCAGGCAATGATGGCAACGACAACCGACCAGAAGACCACCGTGCCGATGATCTCCTTCCAGATACGCCTGCGCACCTTCGGGCTGCGGATGGTGGTGTTTTTGCCAAAGAAGCAGCGGTAGAAAAGATAAGGCGAGAAGAACAGGCCAAAGGTGAGTTCAAGAAACGCGGCAAGGCGGCGGAACCAGCGAGGCTCCCGGGTGTCATTGAAGGGCCACAGCTCAATGTCCTTTTCGGTGGCCAGATACATGTGGTGCTTCTGATGCGCCACCCGGTACAGAGTGAAGCTGACCAGGCTGAGAATGCCGATAAAGACACCGTCGAACTCATTGAAGGTGCGGTTTTTCCTCAGCAGGCCATGCGATGCCTCATGGAAGCCGATGAGGACGCCATGCATAAAATGACCAGCCAGCAGCATAAGAGGGACCGCCACCCACCAGTTGTTGAAATAGAGCGCCGCAAACAGGCCCGCGTGGACACCGACCATGATGAAGACCAAAATCTGGAAGGCCGAACGGCTGATCCAGTGCGGTTCATGCGGATCCGCCAGATCATGCGGAACATTCAGGTCTGTGCGATGGGAAGGGGGGGATGCGGCTTTCATCACATTCAGGCCAGATTCCCGGCCAGAGGACTATGGGGTGAACGGGATACGTTTGCCAGAAGAGTCTGGTATCGGCGGTTCAGTTCCTGCACATCCTTCAGCAAGAAAAGCGCAGGCCGGTAAAGCCACACGACCTCCAGCTCCTCTCCGTCTTCGGTGATCTCGCAGGCGAGGTCAAAACGAGCCGTGCCTGTGGAGCGCATGCGCAATTTGAAGGACAAATTGGGCAGCGTGACGTCCGGCACCGGATGGTTTTGCAGAGCAAACCGGACATCAAAAATTGGATTGTGCCCGGGTTCCAGGGCGATGCCCAGGGCCTTGGCGAGTTCTGCAAACGGCACAGCGTTGGCAAAACAGTCCATCGTTTGGTCCTGCACAGCGCGAGCGGAAGCGGCAAAACTGCGATCAGCATCCACCTTGCCTCTCAGCGGTACCACACCGGCAAAATAGCCCATGGTTTCCTTCGCTTGCTGGCGGGTGCGGTTGGCCACCGGGCTGCCGACAACGATGTCGTCCTTGCCGGTCCACTGGGCCAGAGTCGCCTGGAAAGCAGCGAGCAAGGTGTTGAAAAGAGTGGCCCCGCAAGACTTGGACAGGGCGCGGATTTCCTTGGTAAGTTCGGGCGGGATGCTGGACGCCCAATAGGTGAGCTTTCCCGTCCTGGCAGATTCATCCGCCGGGCGGTCCCACAGGCGGGGGATTTCGGAAAGGTGGTTGCGCCAGAACACCGCTTTCTGTTCCAGTTCGGCCGCAGGCCAGGCCGCACGTTCAGCAGCGGCCCAGGCGGAGTAGGACATCTCCAGCTGAGGCAGCGGGCTGCTGCCGTTCATCTTCCCGTGGATGTAAGCGCCCGCCAGATCCTGGACAAAGACGCCGAGGGTCCAGCCATCGGCAATCGCATGGTGAATGGTGAAGACCAGCACCATGCGGCCAGGACCACGCTGCAGCATCTCCACATGATAAAGGGGGCCGCGAAGCATGTCGAAGGGCCGCAAGAAGATCTCTTTCATGATCTCCTCCACCGCTTCCTGCGAGCATTCGTCGGGTGTCAGTTCCCGGTAGTTCATGGCCACGGAACCCGTGCGCCGGATCATTTGAAACGGCTGCTCCTTCCCGGGCAGGAACGAGAGGCGCAAGACCTCCTGGCGCTCCACCACCAGCCGGATGGCCTCACGGCAATCCTCTGGCGTGATGGTTCCTTTCACTTCAATGAAGGCACAGATGTGGTTGCCCACATCTCCGGGACGAACCGGTGAGTT
>DASWXG010000560.1:0-10279 GCA_036405615.1 Prosthecobacter sp.
CGGCTCGCACGGTTGTGCCAAAGGTCCCTGCAACCCGCAGTATCGCGAAGAAGTCATCAAGAGCCTGACGGAAAGCATTGACGTGGCGGCGGATGTGGGCTGCCAGAAGGTGATCACCTTCACCGGCATGAAGTTTGACGGCATGGACCGTGACAAGGCCATCCAGGACTGCCTGGACACCTGGAAGGCCGTGCTGCCGCATGCGGAAAAGAAGGGCATCACCCTGGTGCTGGAGCACCTGAACAGCCGCGACAGCAGCCACCCGATGAAGGGACACCCCGGCTACTTCGGCGATGACGTGGATTTCTGTGTGGACCTCATCAAGCAGGTGGGCAGCCCGAACTTCAAACTGCTGTTCGACATCTACCATGTCAGCATCATGAACGGCGATGTCATCCGCCGCCTGCGCCAGCACAAAGAATACATCGGCCACATCCACACCGCCGGAAACCCGGGCCGTTGCGAGCTGGACGAGAACCAGGAGATCAACTACCCCGCCGTGATGAAAGCCGTGCTGGAGATCGGCTACCACGACTACGTGGCCCACGAATTCATCCCCACCTGGGACGACCCGATTCTGGCTCTGAGGCACGCGGCGATGGTGTGTGATGTTTGATCAAGAGTTGAATATGCGCTCGGTTTGTCTGGCGGTGTTGATGTTTCTGAACGTCGCCTTCGCGGCCTCCCTTCTTCTGGTATGGGAGGTTAGTGCGGATGGTCAGGCCACCAGAAAGCTGTATCCTGCCTCTTTTGTTGCAATGGTGACCGCGCTGGTTTTCCTGGGCGGTGTCGGCCTGATGGCGGTTGAGTCTAAAATGCACCGTCCGGTTCCTTTGAGAAGATACTTGGTGGCGACGGGGCTATTGTGTATCCTTTGGGTCGGAGTAACGCTTGCGGTGGCTGACCGGCTGGTTATCTCCTGGCCATATCCGGCTGACAAGGCAGTGAGCGGACACGCTGCGCAGCCATCAAACCGGTAGTGTTCCAGTCATTTCTGCTCCTCTCTATGAAAGCAATCTTGGTTATCCTTCTGTCTTTTCTCGCTACCGGTTGGGGCTTTGCAGAAGAGGCGCTTATCACGGAGCTGGGCAGCTATTCCTACACGCAGCCCGCAGTGACGGTGGCTGTCTCGGACAGGGGCGGCTCCAAGGTGGCGGTGAAGATGAGCTACAACGAGCCGGACTTCAAAGGCAGCGTGGGCACGGGCAAGGACGATCCCATGAAGGTGGTGCCAGGGAAGTGGGCGCTGCTGTTTGTGCCGCCGTATGAACTGTGGATCCATGACGGTGCGGGCCGTGTCCGGCTGATGCAGCGGACACTTCAACCGCGCGGTTTCAAAAGCTCGTCCAGCGATGTGGTGCCCGGACTCCTGAAGCGGGCTCCGGAGAAGTTGCGGAAGCAGATGGAGTTTGTTAACAAATAGTTTGGTGATCGTTGCTGGTGAGGGGAGCGCGGGCACTCTTTCCCGCTTCGTATCAGTGGCGGCGAAGCCGCGAATGTGAAGGGTGGCGGACAGGAGTGTCCGCGCTCCTCTCACGCCGCCCGGTGATGTGATATTGTTGAATCGTTCTTTGTTAGGATGGCTGTCTTCAGCGTCCTGATTTCAAAGCCCTTCCGAGCGAGGTAAATATCCGTTCGTCATGAGTCTGGGCAACGTTGAAACGCAGGTAGGGGCTGGCGCCGTTGGTGAGGCTGAAGGCGTTGCCAGGGGCGAGCACGATGTTGTCGGCGAGGGCTGACCGGGCCACATCCGCTGCGTCGTGGCCTTTGGGCAGCTTGCACCAGAGGAAGATGCCCGCCTCCGGCATGATCCAGGGGCGGATGCGCAGGGCCTCCAGCCTGCGGGCGGTCTGCTGCCGGGCGCGGGCCAGGCGTGCGCGCAGGGTGTCCATGTGCTTGCGGTAGAGGCCGTTTTTCAGGACGGTTAGCACCAGCTCCGCCGACAGCCGCGGGCTGCCAAAGGAGGAGGCGATGCTGAGGTCCACCAGGCCTTCCATCCAGTCTTTGCGCACGGCGATGAAACCGCAGCGCACGGAGGCTGAAAGTGTCTTGGAAAAACTGCCGATGTGGATGACCCGCTGCAGGCCGTCCAGCGCGGCCAGCCGGGGCGCGGGCTCGGTTTCAAAGTCGGCGAAAATGTCATCCTCAATGATGGTTAGGCCGGACTGCGCCGCGAGGGCGGCGATGCGCCGGGCGGTGGCGGGTGAAAGGCACGCGCCGGTGGGATTGTGCGCGGTGGAGTTGGTGATGTAGAGGCGCGGTTTGTGCTCGCGCAAAGCCTGGGCAAACAGCGTGGTGTCCGGCCCGGTCTTGGTGTAGGGCACGCCGATGACCGTGGCGCGGTGGGAGCGGAGAAGCGCGTGAAAGTTAAAGTAGCAGGGGTCATCCACCAGCACGCAGTCACCGGGGCGGATGAGAAAGCGGCAAAGGAGGTCAATGGCCTGGGTGCCGGATTCGGTAATGAGGATCTGGTCTGGCCCGGCGTGGATGCCATGCCCGGCCATGCGGCGCGAGAGCAGCTGGCGCAGGGCGGGGGACCCCTGCGGTGTGCCATAGTCTGAAAGCACGCCGCTCTCCGCCCGTGCGAGGGTGCGCAAAGCCTGCCGCATTCCTTGTTCGGGCATCCAGGAGGCCGGCAGCCAGCCGCAGCCGGGTTTGAGAAAATCACCCGTGGTCTCCAGGGACTGGCGGGAAATCCACAGCGGGTCCACCTGCCGGTCCTGACGAACTTCTTGTTCGGCCAGGGACAGCGGCACCACGGCATCCGCCACGTAGAAGCCGGAGCCGGGGCGGGAGCGGATGACACGTTCCGCCACCAGCCGCTCGTAGGCATCCACCACGGTGGAGGTGGAGACCTTCATGCTGGAGGCGAGCGCGCGCACGGAAGGCAGCTTGGCCCCGCGCATGAGCTGGTCGGTGGCGATGCGGTGGCGGATTTTCGCCATCACGGCTTCCACAAGAGTCTTGGGACTGTCCTCCGCAGCAGCGGCAAAGGGCATCTGTAGGGGTGCGCTGGCCATAACAGTTTCTCTGAACTGTAATGCCTTCCCGCTGGACCCTCAAGCGCAATGACCCGATGCATGGACGAGCGACAAGAATGCCATGAACAACGCCAAACATGCCTGGATCTACGGCCTGCTGGGAGTGCTGATCTTCAGCGGATCTCTGCCGGCGACACGGGTGGCCGTGTCCGATTTCGACCCTGTGTTTCTCACCTTTGCCCGTGCTTCCATCGCGGGCGTGGTGGCCATGGCGCTGCTGCTGGTCTTGCGTGAAAAGCGGCCGGACAAGGCCGATCTGCTGCCGCTGGCGGTGGTGGTGCTGGGTGTGGTGGTGGGTTTTCCTCTGCTCACGGCGCTGGCGCTGCAGCATGTCAGCTCGGCCCACTCTCTGGTGTTTGTCGGTTTGCTGCCGCTGGTGACGGCTCTCTTTGGCGTGCTTCGCGGCGGGGAGCGGCCGCGCCGGGCCTTCTGGCTGTTCTCGGTGCTGGGCAGTCTCTTTGTCGCCGGGTTTGCCCTGGCGGACGGGCTGGCGGTTTCCCCTGTGGGCGACCTGCTGATGCTGACGGGGGTGCTCGTCTGCGGCCTCGGGTATGCCGAAGGGGCCAAGCTGTCGAAAAAACTGGGCGGCTGGCAGGTCATATCCTGGGCTCTGGTCTTCTCCCTGCCGGTGATGCTTTTCATGGTGCTGGTCACCCGCCCGGTGTCCTTTGACGGAGTCGGGCTGCCGGCCTGGCTGGGGCTGGTGTATGTGTCCCTGTTCAGCATGCTCATCGGCTTCATGTTCTGGTACCAGGGGCTGGCCCTGGGCGGCACTGCCAGTGTGGGGCAGTTGCAGCTGCTCCAGCCCTTTTTCGGCCTGGGGCTGGCGGCCCTGCTGCTGCATGAGGAGATCAGCCTCGCAATGATCCTGATGACCGCTGGCGTGATGTCCTGCGTCTTCGGGGCGAGACGGTTTGCACGTTGACAGGCCGGTTTTGTGGACGGGATCGGGCGTTGACTTGCCCTGTGCTTGTTCAGGGCAGGCGGCCCTGCTACATTTCTCTGCCATGTGCTTTTCCAGGCTCCTGTTCACTGTTCTGGCCGTCATCACTGCACCGGTTTGGGGCAAGGATGGGGCTGAGGCTGAGGCGGTGTTTCTCAAAGAAGCCCAGCGGCAGGCCGCTGATGCGAAGAAGGTCTTTGCCAAAGCCGCTTACTGTGTCGCGCATGTTTTGAAAGAGGGCCGGAGTGTCCTGGACCCGAAAAACGGGCTGAACAGGGAGGTGCTGCAAAACCGGACGGTGGAGAAAAAACGCCTGGTTGTGGGGGCAGGCCGGGCGGTTGTCGAAGCGGCGTTGGGCCGCAAGGGGCGGTATTCTGTCCGCGACTGTTATGAGCCTCACCATGTCTTTGTTTTCTACACGGCCGAGGCTGTGCCCGTGGCGGTGGTGGAACTTTGCCTGACGTGCAACCGCATCCGCATTGCGCCGGGGGAGGTGAACACAAGGGACCTTTATGGCGATCATGAAACCGCCGACTTGAACGCCCTGGCGAAGGTGCTGGAGGAGGCCGGGCTGCCGCTGACGCCGTTCAAGTCTTTGGAAGAGTACCGGGCCCGGTGATGAGGATGTGGAAGAGGGCGGACGTGCCCTTGTTCTTCATCGGTTGGGGGCTACACTGCGCCACCATGCGGATGTTCCTGTTTTTCCTCGCCGTCTTGACAGCCACAGCCTCACTCCGTGGTGATACGGACAAGACTCGGCAGGAGGAGGCGAAAATACAGCAGAGGTCGCAGGCGGTTGAGGCCTCTTTCCGGCAGACGGTCAAGGAGGCTTCCTATTGCGTGGCCTATGTGTTGAGCGATGCGCCGGGGCGTGATCCTGATTCCTTTCTGGATCCGGAAAAAGTGATCTGCCAGGAGCAGGTTTCAGCCCGCACCATAGGGATGAAACGTCTTCCACCGGAGGCCGGTCAGCGCATTCTGGATGCGACTTTCAGCCGCACTGCGAGCAATCCGCTTTCGGCCTGCTACGATCCGCATCACCTGTTTGTCTTCTACGCCGGGAACGGCCATCCCTTGGCTGCCGTGGAACTGTGCCTGACCTGTGGCGGGGTGGACATTTCCCCATCCGACAGAGACCGGGATGTTTTGCTTTCCATCTCAAGCTCCGCCGACTTGAACGCCCTGGCGAAGGTGCTGGAGGAGGCCGGGCTGCCGCTGACGCCGTTCAAGTCTTTGGATGAATATCGCGCCAGGAAGTGAAGCAATGCGGTGGCCGGGTGTGGAGAGGGATGCGGAAGGCCGAACCTGACGGCATTTGGCACTTCTGTGATGATCGCCGTTTGAGCATTTTACTGAAAAGACACTTTAGGCTTTTCTCGAGGTTGCATCTTTCTGAAGAATAGCCCTTTTCCCGGCGTTCTTTCGGGCCTCATCCGCCATTTTCGCAGTCATCCGCTCAACTCCCCCATGTCTTCTCCTGCCGCTCCTTCCTCCACCGGTCGCAACATGGCCCTCCTGGCCGCATTCCTGGGCTGGCTTTTCGACGGGTTTGAGATGGGGCTGTTTCCTTTGATCGGCAAACCGGCGCTGAAGGACCTGCTGGCCGCCACGGTAGGCGCGGCAGACATGGGGGCGACTCTGGACCGCTGGTTCAGTGTGATCATCGCCACCTTCCTGGTGGGCGCGGCCACGGGCGGGGTGTTCTTCGGCTGGCTGGGCGACCGCATCGGCCGTGTGAAGGCCATGTCCTTTTCCATCTTTACCTATGCCATCTTCACGGGCCTCTGCGGTTTTGCCACCGAGGCCTGGCACATCGCCATCCTGCGTTTTGTGGCGTCCCTGGGCATGGGCGGTGAGTGGGCGCTGGGCGTGGCCCTGGTGAATGAACTGTGGACCAAGGGCAACCGTGCGTTTGTGGCCGGGGCCATCGGGGCGGCGGCAAACATCGGCTACCTGCTGGTGGCGGCGCTCAGCCTGGGCATGAACACTTTCATCGGTACCATGCGCAGCTGGACGCTGGCACTGGGCGGCTCTGAGAAGCTGGCCAATTACCTTCTGGATCACGAGGCCTGGCGTTTCCTGATGATCATCGGTGCGCTGCCTGCGCTCATTATCTTCCTCATCCGCATTTTTGTGCCGGAGTCCGACAAGTGGGAGGAAGAGAAGGCGGCGGGCAAGACCAGCCACTGGAGCACCGTGGATCTCAACGGCGTGCTGATCGGTGCGATCGCCGCTCTGGTCATCATCTTCGCCTGGTCTCCTCTGGGCATTGACATGGGCATCACAACGGTGGTCGCCACGGTGATCACCGTGGCCTGCTTTGGCGTGGTGGTGTGGGGTTACCTGCTGCCGGTGCGGCGCTACCTGGGCCGTGCGCGTGCGGCGGGCAGCATCACGGAAGAGAGCCGTGTGACGATCCGGCGGAACCTGATTTTGGGCGCCACTCTGGCGGGCATTGCCCTGCTGGGCACCTGGGGTGCGGCACAGCAGAGCGCCAAGTGGTCCACCTCCAGCGAACTGGCAGCGAACGGTTACTCCAACGTGGCGCAGTACACGCAGATCGCCACTTCGGTGGGGGCCTGTGTGTTTGCCTTCATCGCGCCTGTTTTGGCGAACATTCTGAACCGCCGCCTGACCTACCTTCTCATGTGCATCGCCGCCATGAGTTCCGCCTTGCTGTTCTACAAAACGAACACCGGCATTGGCCCGTGGTTCTTCACCAGCGCGTTTTTGATGGGCGGTCTCACGGCGAGTTTCTACGGCTTCTTCCCGCTGTATCTGCCGGAACTGTTCCCAACCTCGGTGCGTGCCACCGGGCAGGGATTCTGCTTCAACGTCGGACGCATCATCGCCGCCATTGGCGGTCTTCAGATCGCCAACCTCGTGGGCGTGTTCGGTTCCTCGGCGAATGCCTATTCCGCCCTGTGCATGATCTATCTGGCCGGCATGGCGCTGGTGTGGATCGCCCCGGAGACCAAGGGCAAGGCACTGGCTTGAGGCTGGTTGTCCGCCAGATGCAAAAGAAGCGGCTGTCACTCCGGCCGCTTCTTCCTTTTGTGTGAAGCGCGTGCTATAGGAAGGGCGGATGCCTTTGCCAGACCCGCCAGTTTCACCTTCCGCTCCTGCGGAGCCTCCGTCGAAGGTGTGGCATCTGTATGTGCTGCGTTGCCGGGACGGCAGCCTCTACTGCGGCATCACCAATGATCTCTCCCGCCGGCTGGATATGCACCGGGAGGGCAAGGGGGCCAAGTATACGCGGGGCCGGGGGCCTCTGTGGCTGCTGGGTGCCTGGCCGCAGGCAGACGTGTCGGCGGCGCTGAAGGCGGAGCGTGTGTTCAAGGCGCTGGCCAGGGCGCAAAAAGAGAAATGGCTGGAGGAAAACCTCCAGCCATCTCGGGGAAACAAACCGCTGTGAAGCGGACCGGGCTGCTTACTTGACGTGGCCGGAGACCAGCTTGGTCATTTCAAACATGGTGACCTGGGACTTGCCGTTGAAGACTTTCTTCAGCGCTTCGTCGGCGTTGATCAGGGTCTTCTTCTTTTCGTCCTGGAGGCCTTTGGACTTGATGTAGTCCCAGATCTTTTTGGTCAGTTCGCCACGGGGAAGGGGAGTGGAGCCGACAATGGCCGCAAGCGCTTCGTCCGGCTGGACGGGCTTCATGAGGGCGGCGTTGGGCTTGCGGGGTGTGGTGGATTCGGTTTTAGCCATTTCTGTTTTTCGCAGAGTGCGCCGTAGAAGTCAATACATGGGATTCATGCGAATTGCATGGTTGTCCTTGGAGAGGAAAAGGGAAAAATCTGCGTGAAGAGGTGAAGATTTGGTCCCAGATGCGTTATGCACAGGCACTGTCCCCTTTGGCGGGACCCGTGTCCTGTTTTCGTCCCATGTTCCGTTTTCCAGTCTCCACCGCCGGTTTTCTTCTGGTGCTTCTGGCCTGCGCCGCCCCTGGGGGAGCCGTGGCCCAGAGCCCCCGGCCGGAGATCATTTCTCCGCAGGTGAAGAACTCCGTGGACAAGGCGGTGGCCTGGCTGCTGAAGCAGCAGCACCCCTCCGGCTACTTTGCCGACCAGCGCAGCGACAAGAAACCGCAGCGCGGAGACATGCCCAGCCACAGCGGGGCGATGACGGCCCTGGCCCTCATGGGCCTGGCGAGCGTGGGCTATCTGCCTGGGGATGCGACCCCGGAAGGGGAGGCGGCCGGGCGTGCGCTGAAGTACATCGTGGACCATGTGGAACCGGACGAAAACGGCTACCTGGGCCGCAGTGACCGCAGCCGCATGTATGGCCATGGCATCATGACCCTGATGCTGACGGAGATGCTGGGCATGGCCCAGGATGACGAAACGGACAGGAAGGTGCGTGCCATGACGGAGAACGCCATCAAGCTCATCATCCGCGCCCAGCAGGTGCCGAAGAGCGAGGCCAACCGTGGCGGCTGGCGTTATGAACCGGCCAGCAGCGACAGCGACATCAGTGTCAGCGTCTGGCAGCTCATGTCTCTGCGTGCGGCGAAGAACAGCGGTATTGAGGTGCCGAAGGAGGCGATCGACAATGCCATCGCCTACATCAAACGCAGCTACCGGGCGGAGCGTGATGCCAACGGCAACCTGAAGCAGCTGGAGGCGGCTTTCAGTTATGAGCCGTATGGCGGCCGGCAGACTTTCTCCACCACCTCGGCCGGTTTGCTCTCTCTCCAGGTGGCCGGGCAGTATGATGCGCCGGAGGTGCTTGGCTCTTCGAACTGGCTGCTGAAGTTCCCGCCTGAGGTGAACGAGCCCTGGTTCTTCTACGGCTGCTACTACTACGCCCAGGGCATGTACCAGCGCGGGGGCGACCACGCGGCCACGGCCCGGCAGAAAACGGAACAGATGCTGGTGTCCACCCAGAACGAAACCGGGGCCTGGATACCGCGCAACGGCAATGAAAAAAGCGCCGGGTCGGTCTATGCCACCTCGCTGGCCCTGCTGAGTTTAAGCGTGTATCACCACTTCCTGCCGATTTATCAAAAGTAGCATAACCCGCTCCGCCGCCATGCACGTGCCGTCCCTTATCGAAGCCAAGCGCGGGGGGGGCGAACTGGCAGCCGGGGACATCCACCGGCTCATCAAAGGGTACACGCAGGGTGACGTGCCGGACTACCAGATGAGCGCCTGGGCCATGGCGGTGTTTTTCCGGGGCATGAGCCTGGAAGAGACCACCGCCTTGACCGAGGCGATGCTGAACAGCGGCACCCGGCTGCAATGGCCGGCGGACGCGCCGCTGCGGGCGGACAAGCACTCCACGGGCGGCATAGGTGACAAAACCTCCCTGGTGCTGGCACCGCTGCTGGCCTGCGACGGCCTGTGGGTGCCCATGATCTCCGGGCGCGGACTGGGCATCACCGGGGGCACGCTGGACAAGCTGGAGTCCATCCCGCGCTTCCGCACGCGGCTCAGCGAGGTGGAGATTTACCAAAGCCTGCCGGTGACCGGCTGCCTGATGGTGGGCCAGACGGCCAACCTGTGCCCGGCGGACCGGAAGCTGTATGCCCTGCGGGATGTGTCCGGAACGGTGCAGAGCGTGCCGCTGATCACCGCCAGCATCCTCTGCAAAAAGCTGGCGGAGGGCCTGGACCGCCTGATCCTGGACGTGAAGTGGGGCAGCGGTGCCTTCATGCAGACGGAGGAGCGGGCGCATGAACTGGCCCGCTGTCTGGTGGCCGTGGGCCGCGCCCTGGGCGTGCGGGCCAGTGTGCGGCTGAGCGAGATGAACGAACCCACGGGCGAGGCGGCAGGCAATGCGCTGGAGGTGGCGGAGTGCGTGCGCTGCCTGCAGGGGCAGGGGCCGCCGGATCTGGAAACGCTGGTGCTGGACCTTGCAGCGGCGGTTTCCATCTCCCCGCGGTCAGAGCTGGCCGCGATGCTGAAGGACGGGCGGGCGTGGCGGAAGTTCCAACAGATGGTGGCTTTGCAAAAGGGGCGTGTGGAGGCCCTGGAAAAGCTGGAGAGCCTCCATCGTGCTCCGGTGATCCGTGAGCTGGTGGCGGAAAGCTCCGGGGTGCTGCGGCGGCTGGACGCGGGCTGCATCGGCCGGGCCGTGTTGCATCTGGGCGGTGGGCGCACACAGGCGGAGGATGCCATCGACCCCGCTGTGGGCGTGGACCGGATGCGCAAAACGGGGCAGGAGATCCATGCTGGCGAGGTGCTCCTGCGCATCCATGCCCGCAGCCAGCAGGCGGCGGAAGAGGCGGAGCGCCTGGTGCGCAGCGGCCTTGAAATCACCTGAACCCGTTGCGGACGCGGGCCGTATCTTTTG
>DASWXG010000561.1:0-2361 GCA_036405615.1 Prosthecobacter sp.
CTCATGCAGGAACTGGTTCACCAGATTGCGGAGCTGGCTTTCGCGCACATTGCGGCGGTCCTGGGCCAGTGAATCCAGGTCGTCAAAGACGAGCACGCACGGTGCATTGGCCCGGGCGGTCTCAAAGATCTGGTGCAGGTTGCGCTCCGTGCTGCCAAAATAGGGATCAAAGATCTCGTGCAAGCCGACGGAAAGGTAGTTGCAAGGCACCTCGCCAGCGACGGCGCGCAAGACCATGGTTTTGCCACAGCCGGGCGGTCCGTAGATGAGAATGCCGCCGCCGGTACGCCGTCCGTACGCTTTGTACAGATCCGGGTACTGCAGGGGGTAGATGATCTTCAGGCGGATTTCCTCCTTCAGTTCATCCATCCCGCCGACATCGGCAAAGGTGGTCTCGAAGCGGTTGGGATCCCCGGGGGTAAAGAAAGTCTCTGGCCGCCAGTCATAAGGAGGCTCTTCGAAGGGATCTTCGTAAAACTCCTGGGACGATTCAGGATCTTCAGCGGTTTCGCCAGCCATGCTGCCCATGGGCTCCATGGGCGGTGCGGGGGAGATGCGGCGGGCGTCCCGGGCGGTGCGGCCCAGTTCGCGTTCCAGGGCAGGGTCGCTCATGGTGCCGTCAATCTGGGCTGCACGGTCAAAGTGTTCCACGGCCTTGGCGCGGTCATTCTCACTCAGATAGACCCGGCTCAGCAGAAGGTGGGCTGGGGCGTTGTCCGGCTCTTGCAGCAGCACTCGCTCGGCACGCACGGCCGCTCCGGAAGCATCGCCTTCCATGAACAGCACCCGGGCGACACCCAGCTGGGCGTCTGTGTGGGCGGGGTCTACGGCCAGGACGCGTTCAAAAGCTTCGCGCGCCTCGTCCAGGTGCAGAAGCTCCAGGCTGGCGCGACCGTAGAGCAGGAGAAGGGAGACATTGTCGGGCGACTGTTCGAGCGCGTCGCGGATGGCCTGAAGAGAAGACATAGAGCCTTTGGAAAAAGGGTGGTGGCACGGGGGTGCCTACACGGGGTTCAGTTAAATGCGGGCTGGCGCAGGATGCGAGAGATTTCTTTCAGCTTTGCAGGTTCTACGTTCCCGGTTGAAAAACAGTCTCATCCCGGCTTTTCATGTCGCCCTCTTAGAATTCGTTTCAGAACCCCTGTTTGAACCTCTTTTGCCATGCTTTTTGACTGGATCGCCGCCGCCCGCCCCAAAACCCTGGGGGCCGCTGTGGCACCGGTCATTGCCGGTTCTGTGCTAGGCTGGAAAGTCAGCGGGCACTGGAGTACCTGGCTGCTGCTTTGCACCCTCGGCAGCACCATCGCACTCCAGGTGGCGACGAACTGGTTCAATGACGCTATTGATTCCATCAAAGGGGCAGACACGGCAGCCCGTGTGGGGCCACGCCGCATCACAGCGGCGGGAGTGGTGTCCTCCCGGGCGGTCTTGCGGGCTGCGTGGCTCATGCTCGGAGTCGCTGCCCTGCTTTCTGTGCCGCTGATCCAGGCGCGCGGCTGGGCCATTGTCGCCATCGGCATTCCCTCGCTCTATTTTTGCTTTGGCTACACCGGTGGCCCCATGCCTCTGGCGTATCGCGGGCTGGGTGAGTTGTTTGTGATTCTCTTTTTTGGTTTCGTGGCCGTGCTTGGTTCGGCCTTCGTCCAGTCGGGCGAATGGCTGGTGGGCGGCTTGGTGGCCGGCTTCCAGATTGGCTGCCTGTCCACAGTTCTCATTGCCATCAATAACTTGCGGGATCAGGCCGAGGACCGCACCACAGGCAAGCGTACCCTGGCGGTGCGATTTGGCATCACCTTTGCCCGGGTCGAGATCAGCGCCCTCATCTTGATGGCCCATCTGGCCGGCCTGTACTGGTGGCAAAACGATTTTCCCTCCGCCTTCACACTGCCGCTGGCGATGCTGCCGGTGGGGCTGTTTCTCATCCTGCGTACCTGGACCCAGCCTCCGGGCTCTGGGCATAACCGCCTGCTGGCTCTCAGCGGCATGCAGCTTCTTCTTTTCTCCGCATTGTTCTGCTGGGGCGTATCCAGGGCTAACATTTCCCCTTCGTGATCTCCGTTCCACCCAGTTCCATTCACATTTATGAATACCTGCTGCGCAGTGGCGTGGCCCTGAACTCGGCCTCGCATCGCCGGGTGTTCCCGGGGGCTTTGCTGCGGGTAGGGGCCGGTTATGGCTGCGTTCATCCCTGGCCGGAATTTGGCGATGCACCCATCGAGGAACAGCTGAAGCTGCTGGCGCAAGGAATCACCACACCCGTCACTGAAATGGCGCTTCACTGTGCCCGGCTGGATGGTGCGGCGCGCGAGGCCGGAGTCAGCCTGTTTGAGGGCCTGGAAATTCCGCGCAGCCATTATTCAT
>DASWXG010000562.1:0-4587 GCA_036405615.1 Prosthecobacter sp.
CGCCGCCGCAGAAACAACCCGCAGATGCCAAGAAGCAGCAGCACTGTTCTGCCAGGCTCAGGAACGACCACAATGACACCCTGGCTCAGAAACAGATCCATGTTGTAGAACCAGCCGGTGTTGGCGGAGTCCAGGTCTGGCAGGCTGAGGTCGAAAGTGGCATTCTCTGCGGCACCACCGCTACGCAGGCTGCCAGTGCTGCCGTAGTTGAAGCTCGTCATGTTCACGCTCGTCCAGTCCAGCAGGTCATAGGCATGGCCGTAGGAGGGCGTGTAGCCGTTGGCAAAGATGATCTGCAAGCCCCCCGCATCGCTGAGATTCAGCGCGCCCTGCGACTCCAGCCGGTCATTGGAGCCGGTGGCACGGTTGGCGGTGCTGGAAAGATAGGCAGAGTTGGGTGTCGCATTCCCGTTCAGCGTCTGGCTGGCGCTGAGGTAGCCGTTGGCCGCGACCTCAAACACGCTCAGGTTCGAGGTGTTGGTGAAGGTGATGCCGCCGGTGCGCAGCACGCCGACGCCGTGGTTCGTCACGCCGCCATCACCTCCGGGCGAGATGCCACCATTGACGGTGACGGCCCCGCTCACGCCGCCGCTGCCGCCCAGAAGCGCGCCGCTGGCCACTGTGATTGTGCCGCTGCCCGTGGCAGATCCGCTGTTGTTTGCCGCCAGGAGAGCGCCGGATGAAACGGTGGTGCCACCTGTGTAGGTGTTGGCCCCGGTCAGCACGAGAGCGCCAGCACCTTTTTTGTCCAGGCCTGCATTGCCAGCGACGATGGACTGCACTGTCGCCTGGCCGGAGGCCACATCGATCTGCGGCGCCACCCCGGAAAGAGTCAACGTGTCGCCGGTCAGCACGTAGTCACTGGTTTGAAAGGAAAGGTCATTCGCCGTGACACCGCCGTTGATGCCCACTGTTCCGGCGGTTCCAGCAAAGACCGCATCATCATACGGACTGCTGACCCAGTAGGTGGGCAGCCCGCCACCGGCGGTGGTGGCCTGCTCGCCGCGCCAGGTGCGGTTCGTGGTGGTCGTGCTCCAGGTGCCGCTGCCACCGGTGGCGGCGGTGGTATTACCATCTGCGTCCCAATAGCCCACGGGCACCTGGCTGACACGGACGTAGTCGATCTCAAAGGTCTGTCCGTTGGCAGTGGTGGGGTCCAGACGCAGGCGCATGTTTGTCCCCGTCCAGGTGGATTCTTTGGAGAAGTCGATGGTGTACACGTGAAATGCGTTGTCGTGCGCGCCAAGGCTGACGCGCTGGGGTGCCACGAAGGAGCCGCCCTGCGCCCAGAAGATTTCCCCGCTGCTGCCGGAGGCCCGCATGCGAATCTCCACCAGGCCAAAGGTCGCCGTGTTGATGTCCGTGTTCGGAAGCAGGATGGCATCCGTGCCGGTTGAAGCGCCGGAGAGAACACCGCTGGCGGCCGTGAGCGTTCCTGTTTGGGACGAGGACCACGCGGCGCTGGCGCCGCGGGTGTCTCCGTCGGCATCCCACTCTCCGAGCCCGATTGTCTGGGTGCGGTCGGCCAGGAGGTAATCCAGCTCAAAAGTATAAGTCGTCCCGGTGGCCACGCTGCTGACGGGATCAATGCGGTAGCCGCTGCCCGTCGGATTTGGATTGCCGGGGTCACCGCGTGCCTCCAGGAAGGTGGTGGAGGATGCGGCGCCGGTGAAAGACTGCCCGCCCACCGCGCTGTTTTCCCAGACCTGCGGCCCGGAGGTGCTGCGGTAGCGCAGGCGCGTCCAGTTGAAGGTGGCAAAGTCAAAGGTGCCAGCCGGGTTGTTCAGGATGATCATCGGATCACCCGCTGCCGCGGTGTAGGTGAAGGTGCTGACACCGCCGGAGGTGGTCTCGGCCGGTGGAGTACCTCCTCCATAGGTCACGGGGGCGGCCCCAGCGCTGTTGAAATCGCGCACGATGAGCGTGTTGTTGATGCCCAGATCGGTGAACAGAGGCGGCACAGCGTGGCTCTGGCACACGCCCAGCAGGGCAATGCAGCAGGTGAGAAGCGGGATGCGTGAAAATCCGGGGGGCATGCGGGGGCGCAGAATGGGGGAAAAAGGACGCTACTCAACGCATTTGCGGTGGCGATTCTGCAAGTGAAAACGCGGTCGGTCGTGGTTGCCTCTACGTCTGGTTGCATTCCCGGCGTCGCCCGTTAAGCTCATGACGTAACCCAACCTTTGCCATGCAAGCCCCCCAAATCACCGCCTACCTGAAAACCTACTGCGGCTGGAGCGAAGGCGTCCGCGCCATCTTCCGCAAATACGGCCTCAATTTTGAGGAGAAGGACATCATCAAGAACCCCGCCTTCCGCTGGGAAATGGAACAGAAGAGCGGCCAGCCGCTGTCCCCCTGCGTGGAGATCAACGGCACCATGCTCGCTGACATCAGCGGCGACGAGGTGGAAGCGTGGATGAGCCAGAACGGCCTGCTCGAAAAGAACGACGCCGCGGCCGATGCGCCGACGAATTCCGCCTGCACCGATGCCCAGCACGCCGCCATGGCCGCCGGACAAGTGGGCAATCTGAAGTTTGTGGGCTGATTGATCTCATCCATCCGCCATGCGCTTCCGTCTTCTCCTGGGTGTCGCCGCGCTTTCCCTCAGCGCCTGCAATGCGGTGTACTACTCCGCCATGGAGAAGATCGGTTTTGAAAAGCGCGATCTGCTCAAGCGTGCGGTGAAAGCCGCACGCGGGGAGCAAAAGGAGGCTGGGGAGGAGTTTCAGGACGCGCTGACCCAGCTGCAAAAGCTGACCGGTCACCACGGAGGAAACCTAGAGGCCGCCTACAACCGCTTCAAAGGGGAATACGAGGACTGCGAGGCGCAGGCGGGTGCCGTGCGCAGCCAGATTCGTGAGGTGGACATCGTCGGGCGCGATCTCTTCCGCGAGTGGGAGAAGGAAATCCGCCAGTATGAAAGCGCGTCCCTGGCTGCCGACAGCCGCAGCAAGCTGGCCACCACCCGCACCCGTTTTGAGCAGCTTTCCAGTTCCCTTCACGCCGCCGAGTCCACGATGGAGCCGGTGCTGCGCCAGTTCCGTGACCAGGTGCTGTATTTGAAGCACAATCTTAATGCGGATGCCATCGGCTCGCTGCGTGGAAAGGCTGATACTATTCAGGGGGACATTCAGCGTCTGCTGTCGCAGATGAACCGCTCTATTTCTGAGGCGGACCGGTTTATTCAGACGTTGTAGCTATTTAAAAACTCGTTTCTGGGTGCTGGGCGAGCCGGAGGTTCGCAAGAAATTAGCCGGTCGGTGAAGCGAGCCTCAGCGAGCGAGGACCGCCGGGAACGGTGGTTTTCCTACCATTTCGGGAATGACGCGTGCGTCCTGAATTCCTACGACGAGCTGGGACAGCTCACCAAGGTGACGGAGCCGGACACGACGGAGTGGAATTGGGGCGGTGTGCAACTTGTGACAGAAGGACAGAAGTGTTTTTTGTCACAAGTTGCACCCTTACCCCGTTTCCCGCTGCGGGTTGTTCTGTTCAAGTGGACTCCAACACTTTGAGCGCCAATCTGTTACAGGTTCAATACTCACTATTCGCCTGGCATCTAATTGGGGGGGGACACAAGACACAAGCTCCTTTGCGGGCGGCGCGGGAGGACAGGCGGAAGATTACATTCCTTCAGGCAAAGGCAATAATAAGGCTACTCGCGACCAAGACACTTGTGAAGTCTGGATCGAAGAGTCAGTCCGATATGATGTTTCACCGCAAACCACCATTGACAGGGACATTGCAGGTTTTGCCACCGCTAATGGTGAGGCAGCAATCGTCGCGCACGAGCAACGCAGGGTGACCGTTTATGAGAAAGCATATGGCGCCTACCTGAAAGGGTTTGAGAATCTGGCTGGGCGGTGCCGAAAGAAATTTCAAAAGCCGCAAGACTGCCAAAAATACGAAAAAAAGCTATCTAAATGGCTAACGGACCTGCATACCAATGCTAAGCAGCAATATGAAAAGTATGTGTCACTGCAGCAGCGGGCTATCACCAACGAAAATCGAGCGGCCAACCTGCTTTGGGGCTATGACTCCAATCGTGCGGACGGACTGCTGTTCGACGGATTCAAGGATCCTTACAAGGTGAAGCAGCCCGACAATCCCACCCAATTCAAATGTCCCGAACTCTGACCCTGGTTCTTGCCAGAAAAACACTTTTAGCATGGTTTCTGTCCGCGTGCATTTCGCTGGCGGCCCAGCCGGATGATCTGACCGATACCGTCACGCTCGTCATTGTGCCCGGAACGGCGCGTGATCTGGTGGTGACCGTGGTAAACAGCGGAAATGAGCCCTACCCCCTTGACCTGTTCGAAAAGCGGCCCATGATGCTCCAGTTCGAACTGTGGAACTATGAGCGGGGTGCCATGGTCTGGCACGTATCTTCCCGGTCTATCCCAGATGGTTTTTTCATTCCAGAAGCCGTGGTGCTCGAGCCAGGCCAAAAAGAAGTGTTTCATTTCAAGATCGATGACCTTGTGTCCATATCTCCGCTGAAGTCCGCCGATGCCGAGGCTCTGTTGTTTTTAAACGCGGTGGGGGTCGAGTCCATCAGCGTACGAGCCTGCCTGCCCCTGGGACCTG
>DASWXG010000563.1:0-2656 GCA_036405615.1 Prosthecobacter sp.
CCTGGCTTTCTCTCTGGGCATGGGCCAGGGCCTGGTTGATGGCCAGCCCGGTGCGGGTGGACTGGCGTTGCCGGTCATAAAGTTCCGCACCCTCGGCCCCGCGTTTCATCACCTCAGCGGCAAAGTTGAGCTGCAAGAGACGGTCATGAGGTCCGCGACTCTGCTCCAGCAGTTTTTCCCATTCCGCCAGTCCCCTGGCCATGGGTTTTTCGGCAGAGGCCGAACTGTCCAGCAGCAGCCAGACATCGACTCCGTCTGCCAGCCGCCGCCATTGAGGCTGGGTCAGCGCCACGGTCACAAGGGCCAGCAGAAAAAGCCGCAGAGGTTTCCAGACACCGAGGCGGGGAAGATACCACCCTGCCAACAGCAGGAGCGGAAACAGAACCAGCCATTCGGGGTGACGAAAAATCATGTCGGAGAGGGGATGAGAAGCTCAAACAGACGCAGGCTTCCCGGGCGTTGCTGCAGCGGGCCGGGCCAGATTTCTGCCACGTCCCCACCACCAGCTGGAGAGCAGCAGCACCAGGAGACACAGTGACCACAGCTGCCTGTTGGGATCTGTCTCCAGAAGAGATTCCGTTTGGCGGACATTCAGGCTGGAAGTCTCATCGAAAGGACCGGCCAGAGACAGGTCTGCCTCGCGGGTGTCGGCAAAATGGGCCGCTCCCCTGAGCAGCATTTGGCCGTTCTGCGAAACCTCAAAAAACGACGGACGGGCCGGAGCCCGAAGAAGGTGGGTTTGATGCAGCGGAACAGATTCGCTTTCACCCGTTGACGTCTTCAGTCCAAGCGGCGCTGTATCGTTCCCGGCCCGGTGCGCAATGTGGAGGCGCTGGCGCAGATCATAATTGCCCTGTTCCTCTTCGATTTTGTCGCGGCGGAGGGTCTCCAGAAAGCGGTGCAATAAAACCGCCACGGCAGGGAGTTTCAGGGCATTGCTGGTGACCAGATCAAAGTGGCAGAATAGCTGCCGCGCACCCGAGGGCGTTTCGCGCAGGCTGATCAGCGGGCGGGTGCCTTGCCAGAGAAGCACCCGGTCACGGGGATCTCCGGGGACCACCATGCTTTCCCTGACCAGCAGAGACTGCCAGTTCAAACCCTCGACGAGAGGATGTGCCTCAGTCACGATTTGGCCACGCAGAGTCGGGGCATTGGCGTCCCGGGAAGAAGCGGAGAAAACGCAGGCGTTCTGGTCTGGTTCCAGAGCGATGCTGGGGGGCCATACGATGACTCTGACATCCGCCTTTCCTGCCTGGCTGGCGGAGCTGACATGCGCAAATTTTCTGAAAAGCGCGGTGATCTCACGGCTGTTTTCATCCTTGCCCGAGGCCGGCAGGTGAAGCGCGAGCGACTTGGGCTGCGGGCGCAGCAGGGGCATCTGATCGTCGAGAGAAAAGGCGTCGGCAGTCAGCACGAGCTGGAGACCGCCATCGCGAGTCTTTTCTGGAAACGGGCCGCTCAGAGTCCGGGTCTCACGCGGAGCGAGAGCCAGTTTGGACGGCGGAGCAGAAGCCCCATCCACCGTCACCTGCCAATCCCGCATCTGGGGGCCGCTGCCGTAGTTAGTCACGAGAGCTCGCCAAAACCACTGTCCGTCTTTTTCTTCCACGCTCAGGCCTGCCCACCCGACATTGGGAAGACTGTGCCCGATGGAAAGTGTTTTGGCTTCAAAGGGCCATTCTGCCGCCGGCACATGATCTGTCACCAGCAGCACGGCCCCTTCTGGCCCGACGAGGCTGCGGGCACTGCGGAGGGCTGGACTGAAATCATGAGTCCCGAGTAACGGCTGCCACTGGGGCATCGCCTCCAGGAGAGCCGTGGAGGAGTCGCCATAGTACAAGTTTGAGGATGAAGAATCGGTCCCTAAAAGCGCAAGCTCAAACTGGCTGCCCAGAGGCAAAGCTTTGCGCAGAAATGCCTGTACTGCTGTCTCAGCCTCTGGCCGGAATGCCTGCATGGATGCCGAGCTGTCCAGAACGATGGCGATCCGGTAAACCGCATCTTTGCGGGTCCAACTGGGGGCCGCCAGAAGCCAGGTGAAAAGCAGCACCATCAGCAGCTGCAACCAGAGCGGGATGGAGGACCGCAGACGTTCGATGCGGTTGCCTTGCTCGGACTCCCTCTGCAATTGCTGCAGCAGGAAGAGGGTGGTGACTTTCACGCGTCGGCTGCGCCTTTGCAGGAAATGAATGCCCAGTACGATGGGAATGCCCAGCAAGGCCCAGAGGGCGAGTGGATTGGCAAAAACCGGCATGCGATCCAAGTGTCCACACGATGCGGCGGTTCGTCCATCGCCGATTCCCGAAAAGCCTGCGCGGCTGGGGGGGCTGCCCTGGGAGTTTGGCCTGCGGGCAAAAAAAAGCGGAGGCCTTAGCCTCCGCTCAAAATTTGAATAGGGGGTGCCAGTCAGCCCAGGGCTGCCGTGGCCTCGCGGCCATCCAGCACACGCTTGTTTGGCTCTTTGATCTCGTGGACGATGCGCACGAACTTCAGAACCTTGATCACGTAGTAGGTGGGGTCAAACTCCCACCAGAAGAAACCCTGACGCGCGCAGTGTGGATAGTAGTGGTGGTTGTTATGCCAGCCTTCGCCCAAGGTCAGAATGGCCAGGATGAAGGAGTTGCGGCTGGATTCGCCGGTTTCATAACGGCGGCTG
>DASWXG010000564.1:0-3668 GCA_036405615.1 Prosthecobacter sp.
ACGAGCAGGTTGAAAAGGCCCTGCGCACTGGAGCGCACGTTTTTCGGGAACGCCGCATCAATGAAGATGTAGAGCGTCGCAAAGAAGAACGCATAGCAGATGCCGTGCAGCACCTGCACCAGGATGATCATCGTCTGGTTCTGCGGCATGAAGGCAAACACCGCAAAACGCGCCGCGTGGCCCAGCACGCCCAGGATCATCGTCGTCTTCCAGCCCATGCGGGAGAGGAACCAGCCCAGCACCGCCATGGTCAAGATCTCTGCGATCTGGCCGATGCTCATCACCGGCATAATCCACTTCGCCTCGATCCCCACCGTCGGGCTGCCCAGGAAGCCGCCCGCCATCAGGAAGTAGCCGTTGTGAATGGTGGAATCAATGAAGGTCACGATGAACAGCACCAGCAGGAAGGGCTTCTTCAGAAAGGTGGCCGCGCGCAGCCAGGCAAAGCCGCTCTCCCCGGCAGCAGCCGGTTTTGGCGGCGTGTGAGGCAGGCTGAGGCTGAAGACCGCCAGCACCAGGGACGCAATGCCTGACACCAGGAAGATGTTCCGGCTGGCAGCCACGGCCTCAGCACCGGCCTTGCCCTCCAGCACAAAATACAGCGGCCAGGCGGCCAGCATCCAGCCGATCGTCCCGCCCATGCGCACCAGGCCAAATTCCTTCTGCGCGTTTTTCAGGTGGGAAAAGGCGATGGAGTTGGAAACCGAGATCGTCGGAACATACAGCAGGGAGTGCAGCAGCATCAGCCCGAAAAAGGTCGGGAAATCCTTCACCCAATACATCCCCAGAATGGCCAGACCGCCCACCAGATGGCTGAAGGACATGAACTTTTCTGCGGCGAAATTGCGGTCCGCGAACTGGTTGCTGAAGAAGATCCCCAGAACCGAGGCAATCACAAACGCCGTGCCCACCCAGGTGATCTGCCCTTCCGTGAAATTCAGGCCGTCCTTGCCCATGTAGCCCCAGATCAGCGGCAGCCAAGCCCCCCAGATGAAAAACTCCAAAACCATCATCACAAACAGCTTCTTGGCAGCAGGGGATTTCATAGAGGATCAGGGATGCAAACAAAAATCAGACGGGAGAAAGCGCGCGAGAATAGGGAGCGGAACAAACGCTGGCAAGACAGGATTCTTCCCAAAGCACATTGGTTTTCATTTCCGGCAGCTTTGAACCAGCTTGGCCAAGACCACGCCGTCCTTGTCATTCGCCGCCAGCGCGCTAAGAATCGGCCCCCGCGCAGCGTGTAGTTTCCTGGAGACCGCCCCCTGCCCTCCCGCCCCCCCGCGTTTTACCCGCCGCCCCCTTTTTTCGTTCCACCTTTCTCACATGACCGCCGACACCCTCCCCATCGAACACACCGAAGAAGTCAACGCCCGCATCCTGGCGGTGAGCGAAGACCGTGTGAAAGGCTTTCACCAGCACCCCTTCCAGTTCATCGCCCAGGAGAGCGGCGTCCCGTTTGACACCGTGGTGGAGCGCATCCGCGCCATGCTGAAGGGCGGCGTCATCCGCCGCGTGCGCCAGACCCTCCTGGCCAACAAGCTGGCCGAAGGTGCCCTCGTGGCCTGGAAAGTGCCGAATGACAAACTGGATGCCGCCTTTGACTTCATGTTCAAAGAGGACCCCTTCAGCGGCCACGTCGTCCTCCGCAGCACCGACCGCGAGGTCAGCGGCAGCGACTACAAACTGTGGACCACCCTCAAGGTCCCCCAGGGCACCGACATGACAGAGCATGCCGACGTGCTGAAGCGCCTCACCGGGGCTGAGGAATACCTCCTCATGCCCGCCCACGGCATCTTCGCCCTGGGCGTCGGCCACGTCCGCCGCAAGACCATGGAGCCCGGCGAAAAGGCCGATGAACCCGCCAAGATGATGACCACCAACATCGCCGACCTCGACGAGGAGGAGTGGAACGTCCTGCTTCACCTGAAGGGCGAGCTGTCTCTCGATGAAGTCGGGCCGGAGCCCTGGGCAGGCCGCGCCGCCGCCGCCGGCACCAGCCTGGAGCGCTTCTGCGAAGTCGCCAAAAACCTCGACAAAAAAGGCGTCATCGGCCGCTTCTCCACCTTCCTGGAGCATGTCAAACCCAGCCAGACCGGCGTGCGTGTCACCCGCTTCAACGGCCTCTTCCACTGGAAAGTGCCAGACGGCATGCAGGAGCGCGGCGGTGCCGAAGTGGGCCGTCACACCATCATGACCCACTGCTACTGGCGCGAAGGCGGCCCCCGCTTTGGCAATGTCAACATCATGGGCGTCGTGCACGGCACGGACAAAGAGCTCATCATGAAACACAAAGCCGCCATTGATGACCACCTCGCCTCCATCGGCATCCCCGTGGAGTATACCAACGTCTTCTGGGGCGGCCGCAGCGAGATCAAGCCCAGCGAGATCAGCCCCATCGTCTACCGCGAGTGGCACCAGAAATGGGGCGGCGTCGAAGGACCCGTCGTCTGAGTTCGGAGTTCAGAGGCCGGTGTTCAGAGTTTTGTTTGAAGCAGCCACGCTCGCAAGGGTGTGGCTGCTTTGCGTCCAGCGCGGCGGACGGCAGGGTCGGGTTGCCTGTCGCCGTGCTCACGAGAGTGATGCTTACCTGCAGAGTGGGCTTTGGCCTGCTCCACACCGTTCACCCTCAGCGGGGCCTTCACGCACTCCCCCCTCCTTGCACGCCCAGCCCATCTGTCCCATGGCTCCCATCCGCCTCATCTTCCACACCCCCAGAGCCTCCCCGGTCCCTCACTCCGCGCCTCTGCGCAGGAAGTTCAGCAGCACCAGCACCGGGGTCAGCCATAGCGCCAGCCCTGCCCAGGGAATGAGGCTCAGATGAAGACCGCCTTTCGCCCCGGGAGATCCACTCAGCCGCGTCCGAGCCCGCTCACGGTACCGCGCCAGTTTTAGATATACCCAGGATTGCAGCAGCGGGATCCAGCTCACCAGCAGAAACAGCAGCCAGAAGCCAGGCTCGTCCCCCATCGCCATTTCATCCCCCGCCACCATGAGGCCGCCCAGTAACGTCACCACCGCCGTGCACAGCACCAGCAGCCGGAACACCGCCAGGATGAAAGCCGCCCCCTCTCCAGAACAAAGCCACCGCAGCCGCCAGAGAGGCGAACCCTTCCGCACCGAGTACAAAAGGGGCCGCGAAAAATGCCAGAGCAGCAGGACCCAAAGCCGAGGCGAGAGAAATCATGGGATTCATCAAAAAACAAACTAACCTTTAGTTAGACTCACATCCTCTGTCACGCTTCATACGGGCATCGGAATTCGTCATCCAGCGCTCAGTAGTAAGACCACCAGAACCAACCTTTGATGACAGCATCTGCCATCACCCAGATGCACAGCGCGGCCCACGGCACAAGCCCCGGCCGCAACCTGCCCCTGACCTCCGGCTGCTGCAACAGCCTGTCCCGATAGAGCGCCAGCCTGTAACTTGCAAAAGAAGGCACTGCCGGGGCCGCAAACAGCAACAGCAGAGAAGCCATCCCGCCCATTCCCCAGCGATCTCCGATACACAGAACCACCGTCAGGATCAAAAACAGGGCGGTAGCCGCCAGCACAACTCCCAGGAGTGCGGCCGTCAGACCGGTGCTGCGTTTCCAAAACAAGGCCAGACAGCTGATCAATGACAACACGCCCGTGCCCCCCGGCTATATAGGGAGCCAAAATGGCCA
>DASWXG010000565.1:0-10473 GCA_036405615.1 Prosthecobacter sp.
CTGCAGAGTGATCACGGCATTGCTGTCCACAGTGTTGGATTCAGCGATGTTAAGCTGCCCCGTGGATTCCGTCGTTGCCGCAGTGGCGTTGCCGATCATGTGCAGATGGCCGGTGGACCGGAACTGGATTTCCTCGTCATCATGGAGGCGGTTCTGGGCCACATGGTTGGCGGCAGAGCTGTCCAGCATCAAGGTGGCATAGGGCACCGTGTTATCCTTCACGGTGGAGGCATCGGAACGCCCCATCAGGATGGTACCCGTGATCTGGTTGGCCGCACCGTTGGCATTGGCCAGCGACAGGGCTCCGGAATACACCAGCAACTGGTCGTTAAACGTCACATCCCCGGCGATCACCTGCGTGCCCAGGTTGGTCTGCCCCTGCTTCAGCAGGTCCGCCCCCACCACGCCGCTGGCGGTGCCTGAGAAAGTGAATGTCTCCCCCGTCAGTGTGCGGAAGTCCAGGTTGCCCGCATTGGTCACCGTCCCTGCGCCTGTCAGGCCCCGGAAGGAGTCGCCAAACCCGCCTTTGTCCCAGGTGGTGCCCGCGTCCATGTTGATGACGGTGGTGGTGTCGCCAAAGGCGTTGTCCTGGCTGTTCACCAGCCGCGCACCGTTTCTCAATGTCACCGAGCCTATGGAGTAGGAGTTGTCCGTGGCATTGCCGATGTTCAGCGTGCCTGCCCCGTCGAGGATGAGATCATCGGTGCTGTCTGCGGTGAAAGCCCCCGTGATGGTCAGGGTGCGCCCCGCCCCCAGCAGCCAGGTCTGGTCCTGCCCCAGGGTGATGGTGGAGGCGATGCTGACATCCGCACCCGCGCCCGTCATGTCAATGCCGACTCCGGTGGCTGTCAGCCCCGCGCCGCTGGGGGTCAGGGTGAGGGTGTTGCCGCTGATGGCCAGAGGAGCCGTGAGCTGCGGGCCGAAGGTAAGACTGCGGGCCACGCGGCTGACCCCGAGGGTCTGCGTCGTCGTGTTGAGCGCCCCGCTGGCGAAGAAGAACAGGTCATCGCTGTTGGCGAAAGCCGTGGGCGTGCCGCCGGTGCTGCTGGTGGTGAGATTCCAGTTGCCCAGCACGTTCCAGGCACCGGAGGTGCTGCCATCCCAATAAAGCGTCGCCGCCTGGAGAGGCTGGGCGATCTGCCAGCTGCCCATCAAGGAAACCATGAGCAAACTCAAGGACCTGCGGTGACGGCGGAACAAGGAAATCATAGGTTGGCTGGGGGAAATTGCTCAGCCGTCTGAGGAAGGGTCGCTTCCCGCAACACCACCAGGGACAGACCCGGAAGGCAATGCATGAGGGGGCAAACCGAGGGTTGGTTTTCTCAGGCGGCTATCAATAAGACGCGCCGATTTCAGGAAATTCGTCCTGCCAAGTAAAGGCATTTTTCGATTCCATACTTAAAACATTCAAAAATTTTGTAACTTTAGAACATCGTAAACTCTTCACCTATCGACCTGGTTGCAGGCCTCGCCGCTCATACCCTCTCCGGCTTGACGAAACCTTTGGTTAGGAACCCGCAGTCACAGAAGCATGCATTTCCGTCACCAGAAAGCCTGGGCTGCTCACGTTGGCTATGGCCTATGCTCATCCGCTGCCTTTTGACTGTCTTGTTGTGCACGCTCTCCGCTAAGGCCGAATTCAAAGCCGGTGCCTTTGCCCAGGACATTTCTCCCACCCGCTTCCCCACGCCGGTGAACGGCAACATGAAAGGCGCTTTTGCCCAGAGCATCAACGATCCCATGAACGCCCGTTGCCTGGCCCTGCACGATGGCAAGCGCGCCCTGGTCTATGTGGTCGTGGACGCCTGCATGATCCCCCGGGAGATCTGTGAGGACGCCAAGGCCCTGGCTTCCAAGGAAACAGGCATTCCCGCTGCGCACATGCTCATTTCCGCCACGCATACCCACTCGGCAGGCACGCTGGCCTCCGTGTTCCAGAGCGACCCGGACCCCGAATACATCAAGACCGTCGCCCCGCGCATCGCCGCCGGCATTGCCCAGGCTGTGAAGAATATGGAGCCAGCCGAGTTTGGCTGGGCCTTTGGCAGCGATCCCACCCAGGTGTTCAACCGCCGCTGGCACATGAAGGAGGGCCAGTACTATGAAAACCCGTTCGGCATCACGACTGACCGGGCCAAGATGAATCCCGGCAATGTCAGCCCCACCGTCTCAGTGCCCACGGCCCCTGTGGACCAGGATGTGGCGGTCATGGCCGTACGTGCCGCCAGCGACAAACGCCCCATCGGCCTCCTGGCCAACTACAGCCTGCACTATGTGGGCGGCAATCCTGCCATCAGTGCGGATTACTACGGCGTCTTTGCCCAGGAAATCGGCCGGCGTCTGGGCGCTGCCGACGACCGCTATCAAGGCAAGCCAGCTTTTGTCGGCATCCTCTCCAACGGTACCAGCGGCAACATCAACAACATCAACTTCGGCTCCTCCATCCGCTTCAAGCGCAACCCCGGGGAGCAAATCAAAATCGTGGCCGGCAGCGTGGCCGACGCGGCCTTTGGCGCCTATGAAGCCATCCGCTGGGAAACCAGCCCTACCCTGGATTCGGAAGAAGCCGATCTTCCGCTGGGAGTTCGCAAGGCCAACCCGCAGGAACTGGCCCAGGCCAAGGAATGGATGGCCACCATCCCGAAAGACAAAGACGGCCAGTGGGCCGACCGGAAAGCCATCTATGCCCGGGAGGCCGTGCTGCTGGCCGACTATCCGGACACCGTGCCGGTCAAGCTCCAGGCGCACCGCATCGGCACCCTCAGCGTCGCCGCCATCCCCTGCGAAGTTTTTGTGCAGATCGGCCTGCACCTGAAGCGCACCACGCCCTTTGTCCGCCACTTCACCATCTCGCTGGCCAACGGTTACAACGGTTATCTGCCCACGGAAGAGGACCATGCCCAGGGCGGTTATGAAACCTGGCGCGCTCGCAGCAGCTATCTCGAAGTGCCCGCCTCCACCAAGGTCGTCGAAAAACTGGAGACCATGCTCGGCAACCTCAAGCAGCGGAACTGATCTGCTGCCGCCTGACAAACCCGGCTGGGCCTTACAACGGCCTGGCCGGCCAAACATGCCGTAAGAGTTCCAACCTCCAGCCGAATCCCTCCTTTTCCCTGACTACCTCTTAGGCCCAACGGTCCTCATCGAAGCCGCGCTACCCGCCAGCAAACGGGAGCAGGAATGGCAAAATAATGACGGACAAAATAATAACAGGATGCTCACTCCAGCGAGGCCATCTCCACTTCCGGCGGGCTGGCTGGCAAGTCTTCACAACTTAAAGAGCCATTATTCTGTCCCCCATTATTTTGTCATCTAAGCGGTAGTCTGAAAAGCCTGGCAGCACATCCAGCTCCAAGGAGCGACACTTGCCAAGTGCCGCTGGCGTAGCGTTCAGGGGAGGATCTGGCGTTCCCCAAGCCGTGGCTTTGACAAGTCACACTCCTTGCCTCGGACCTTTTTCAGACTTGCCTCTTAGTCTTACAGCCGCCGGCTGGCACGTTCCAAGGCCCTGCGCTCATCATCCGTCAGGCTTCCCATGCCCAGGTCGTTGATCTTGTCGAGGATGGGGTCGATCTCGTCTTTCATCAGACTCACACGCGGATCATTGAGGGGATTTTCCCGGTGGACGGCTTCCAGATCCACTTCCACCGCAGGGGGACGCGGACGCCTCGCACGCGCCATTTCAGGCTTGCGCCGCAGAGAGGAACCCAGAGGATCTTCTTCCACTTTGAGCAGATGCATCGGCACCCCTCCATAGCCCAGAGAGCGGGCAAAATAGCCACCCGCCAGCGCGCCGCCCAAGTGGGCCAAGCAGGCCACATTGGCCAGAGGCAGCCAATGGGGTGTCTCAACAAAAAGCGTCACAAAGGCCAGCAATGAATTGAGAACGATGATTCCCCGCATGAGCGTCCGCAGCCGGACTGCCAGCACCGGTACATCTTCCTCCGGCATGATGACCGCATAGGCTGCCAGCAAACCCAGAGCCGGGGTGGTGGCCCCCATCAGCACGGCCGTGGTGGTCTTCATCACATAGGCTGCCAGGGTCAGCGCCACACCTGTGCCCACCAAACCTGAGAGAAGGTAAACCAGCACGAAGTTCCGGCTGCCTAACAAGGCCTGAACACGGCGGCCAGCATAGGCCAGCAGCAAAAGCGCCACCACAAAGCCCGCCCAGCCCGACTGCACAAACATGGCGGTGAAAGGTGCCCAAAACTGGCCGCTGCTGAGGCCTTCCACGCTCACCCCGCCTTCCGGACGCACGGGCTGCCCGGTAAACACGTCTCTCACCCAGGCCTCTTCCAGCACCCACTGCAAAACGAACAGGACCACATTGACGCAGACAATGACGTGAAAAGCCGTCCACCGGCGCAACCACTCGCCTAACGGCGGTGGCCCGGAGCGCATGTAGTCACGATCTTGGAGCGACATCGGGAGTGCAGGAAACGGGGGGAGAATCTGCGGTAAATTCTGGCGCACCTGACGGGCGTGCACCAAAATACGGACCGTAAATTCCGCCCACCCTACCTCAAATGCTGCTCCGCGTCCATCCTTCTGATGATCTCATCGTCGCCCTCTCCGATCTGGCCCCGGGACAGCACGTTTCCCTGGACGGCCAGAGCTGGACGCTCCGGGAGGCGGTCAACGCCAAGCACAAATTTGCCGCCCGGGACTTCGCGGCCGGAGATCTCGTCACCATGTACGGCGTCACGGTGGGGCGTACCACCCGCCCTGTCCCTGCCGGCAGCCTGGTGCACACGCATAACCTCAAGCATGAAGCGGCTGCATTCGCCGGAAAGCAGCAATCCGTGGCCTGGATCCCCCCGGAGGTGGGGCGCTGGCAAAACCGCAGTTTCCAGGGATTCCAGCGCAGGCAGGGGCCTGCGGGCACCGCCAATTACTGGCTCGTCCTCCCCCTCGTCTTTTGCGAAAACCGCAACCTGGGATTCATGAAAGAGGCGCTGACCCGGGCGCTCGGTTATGCGCGCACAACGCCGTATGAAGACTACACCCAGCGGCTGGTTTCCAGGTGGAAGCAAGGCGGCACGCTCGAAGAAATTCCTTTCGAGGAAACCGCAGGCAGCCCTATTTTCCCGCGTTTGTTCCCGAATGTGGACGGCATCAAGTTTCTGGAGCACGGCCTCGGCTGCGGCGGCACCCGGCAGGATGCCACAGCCCTGTGCAATCTCCTGGCAGGTTACATCGCGCACCCGAATGTCGCGGGTGCCACGGTTCTAAGCCTCGGCTGCCAGCATGCTCAGGTGAGCCTGCTGGAGGAATCCCTGGCCCGCTTTCATCCGGGCCTCGACAAACCTCTCCACATCTTCGAACAGCAAAAGAGCACTTCCGAGCGGGACATGATGCAGAAGGCGCTGCGGGCCACTTTTCAGGGCGTGGCCCTGGCCAATGAGCAAACCCGCGTCCCCTGCCCTCTGTCCGATCTAATCGTGGGCGTGGAATGCGGCGGGTCCGACGGCTTTTCAGGCATTTCGGCCAATCCTGCCATCGGCCACGTGGCCGACCTGCTTGCGGCCCTGGGGGGAGCCCCCGTGCTGTCGGAGTTCCCCGAACTTTGCGGTGTGGAGCAAAGCCTCTGTGACCGCTGCGTCACCCCGGAACTCGCCGACCGCTTTGTCCATCTCATGCGCACCTACGAAGGCGCGGCCCAGGCCTGCGGTTCCGGGTTCGATGCCAACCCTTCGCCTGGAAACATCCGTGACGGCCTGATCACAGACGCCATCAAATCCGCCGGTGCGGCCAAAAAGGGCGGCACATCCCCCATTGTGGATGTCCTGGACTACGGAGAACCCATCCGCAAGCACGGCGGCCTAACCTTGTATTGCACACCGGGAAATGATGTGGAGTCCACAACCGCCCTGGCAGGAGGCGGCTGCACGCTCATGCTTTTCTCCACCGGCCTGGGCACCCCCACCGGCAATCCGGTCTGTCCCACTCTCAAAGTTTCCACCAACACCTCGCTGATGCAGCGCATGGGCGACATCCTGGACTTTGACACCGGCCCCATCATCACCGGTGAACGCACCGTCTCAGAGATGGGCGACGAACTGATGGAACTCTGCATCGCCACCGCCAGCGGAGAGCATGTGCCCAAAGCCGTCGCGCTGGGCCAGGATGATTTTCTCCCCTGGAAACGGGGTGTCTCGCTGTAAACAGGACACCCGCTTCCGGACGCAAGCCTGCCCCGGGCACCCCCAACGTCTAACCAACTGTTGGGAACCCTGGACAAAGCCGCTCACATCGCAAAGATGCGGTCCATGCGCTCAGTGAGCATCTTGAGGCCGTTAGGGTTGATGCCTCCGCGCTGCTCGCTGATCGCCCAGCCGGAGTAGCCCGCGTCATCCAGGGCCTTCATGATGGCAGGCCAGTTGTTGTCCCCTTCCGTAAGGTCGCAGTCGAAGCCTTTCCACACACCTTCATCCTTCATCTTCTTGGTGCTGTATTCCTTTACGTGGATGCGGTTGATGCGCTTGCCCAGAACCTTGATCCACTGCTCTGGCCAGCCGTAGCGAAGCACATTGCCGATGTCAAAATGCCAGCCCACGATGGGGTCACCGATTTCATCCAGGAACCGCACAGCTTCCAGCGGACTGAGGATGAAATTGTTCCAGACGTTTTCGATGGAGATCTTCACGCCCAGTTCCTTGGCAGTGGGCACCGCCTTTTTGATCTGGGCGATCGAGCGCTCCCAGGCCACATCGTAAGGCACCTCTTCATTGCAGACGCCGGGCACCAGCAGGATGGAGTCCGTGCCGTACGCCTTGGCGTCCTGCAGCGTGGTCAGCAGCCCCTGGAGACCTTCCTCGCGGATCTTCTCGTCATTGTGCGTCAGGGTTTGCTTCCAGTGAGTGTGGCAGCAGACGCTGGCAGCCTGGAGGCCGGAGGAGCCTAGGGCGTCCAGCACTTCCTGGCGGTTCATCCCGCCGCTGGGTTCCACGCCCTCATAACCGGCGGCCTTCGCGGCGGTGTACTTTTCAACGAGGGTGCCCTTCAATCCGAGCGTGCCGCCCATGATGGCTTTGCGGAGTTTGCGCGGAGCAGCAGGAGCGGCCTCGACAAACCGGGGTGCGAAGGCGAGCGCGGCAGCGCCCAGAGACTGGTGCAAAAAAGTGCGGCGGGAAGACATGGGTGTCATGGAACCATCCAGTACGCACTCACCACCGCCGGCCTGTCGGAGAAACCCCAAATAGGCGCGGAGCTTGTGCCTGCCGTATGCAAAGTCGTCACACCCGCACAGTCTGCCCAAACAAAAAAGCAGCCCTCCGGAGAGGGCTACTGTCACTGAAGATCTTGAACTGCGGATCAGTTTTGCGGAGCCGCAGGCGCAGGAGCTGCCTCCGGAGCTGGAGCGGCAGGCACCTGAACGGGTGGGGTTGCTGCCCTGATGGGCGCGGCGGGAGCCGACAGGGAAGGCACCAGGCTGGCAGCACCGCCAGCAGGAGCCGGTGGCGGAACGTCCTCAGCCTTGGCATCCACCTTCACGATCTCGCTGCGCAGTTTGAAGAGCCCGTTGATGGTGTACTCAGAGACTTCAAAAGCCCAGCCAGCCAGCTTCTGTTCGCGAGCCAGTTTCTCATCGGCGGCCTTTTTCTGGGAGGCAAAAGCTTCATCAGCCTTCTTCTTGTCTTCTTCTTTCTCGTCTTTCACGGCGGGGCGTGTCGCGGGGAGGTTGGAAGAGACATTTACCGTCAGGTAATAACGGTCTGAGCCATCCTTGGCCACTTTCTTCAGCTGGATGTCGTAAACGAAGCCGGTGAAATTGACGATCTTGACCTTCACGGCGTCCTTCATCAGTTCGGCGACTTTGGACTTCACCACCACATCGGTAAAGATGATATTGGAAAGGAGGTTGGCGAACGGCACCTTGGAGACATCCAGGCCCTCACCGGTCTTGGCATCCAGCAGGGCATAGTTGTCTGCTGCACTCTTGCGGCCCACCTTCCAGGCTTCTTCAGCCTTCACTGGCTGGACGGTGATTTCCTTGATTTCCTGAACGTCAAAGAACGCCTTGTCCAGCCACTCTTCCGGTTTGGCCTGCAGTTCTGCCAGGCTGCTGTTAATCACCCAGACGGTTTCACCGTCTTCCGGGACGCGCACCAGCCGCTGGGTGCTACCGGAGCTGAACTGGGAGGCATTGCGACCACCGGCGCTGCTGATGGAATCTCCCAGGATGAAGGAGGCCACCACCTTGTCGCCGTCACCGATCAATTCCACCTGGCTGCCGACTCCCACCGCACCGTCGCCGGGCGGCTGGAGGTTGCTCTTGGCCCAGGCGGATTTGCCAATCTGCAGTTTGCTGGCGATGGGCAGACCGTGCAGTTCAGACAGGGAACTGTTGATACGGTCACCGCTGGCCGGGTAGCCCTCACGCTCGGCGATGGTCGCTCCTTTGCGGTCAGCGTCGATGTTCAGGTTCACTTCACCCTTGCTGTCCTTGATGCGGACTTTGCGGATATCGCTGACGTTCAGGCCGGGCAGCAGCAAGGTGCGGGTCTTGGTGCCGCGGCTTGCGGCTGTGTTCAGCGCAGCGTCCTGCTGCTTCTGGTAGACCACGGCCGTTCCGACGAGGCCGCCAAGAACGACGATCAAAATGAGAATCTTCTTCATGGGAGGAATGGAATGACGGAAGAAAAAAGAGGGAGATTTAGACAGCGGCGGTGCTCACCCGGCGGCGGATGGCAAGAAGAATGCCCACAATGATGACCAGCAGCGGCACACCGGCGACATTCAGAAGGGTGATGATGGACTCAATGAAGTCCATGTCCTTGGTCTGGGCCTTCTCGATCTCACGGATCTCCTTGTTAATCTTGCTCTGGGTGTCCTTAAGGTTTTCCAGTTCCTTGAGTTGGGCCGGGTTGGCCACGATCTCACCGGTGTTCTTCATGCGAAGCGGCCCCATCTTCTGGACGGTTTCGTCCAGCTGGGCCTGGAGAGCCTGAAGTTTGGGACGGAACTCCCGCTCCACTTTCTCACGCATTTCATCTAGCTTGGTGAAGGGCCGGCGTGTGGAGGCGCGGCTGCGGACCTGGAGCAGGTCCCCACCACCGCTGAACATTTCCACCGCATTGAGGATGAGCGGGAGATTGGAATTGGTGGCAACAAGGCCGCCCATGCCGTCCTGCTGCACGCAGAAGGCGTCATAGAGCATGTCAGCATCCGCGAACAGGATGACCATACCCTCGCTGCTGGAGGATTCCATGATCGTGCCATCCGTGATGGCGATTTTTGCAGGGGCATCCGCCTTTTTAGCCTCGTCCTGGGCCACTTTGGCAGGCTCTGCCTTGGGCGCTTCCGGCTTGGCCGCTGCAGGCTGTTCTGCGGCTGCGGGAGCCGGTGCAGGCGCCGCAGTGGCTGCGGCTGAGGCAGGTGCCGGAGCAGCAGGTTTTTCCTGGGGTGCGGATGCTGGCGCAGGGGCGCTGGCCGGAGCAGCAGGTGCGGCTGGGGCTGGGGCTGCAGCGGTTGCTGCGGCAGGGGCTGGAGCATCGGTTTTAGGAGCGGTCACATCGTCCTGCGCACCACCGGTTTCAGGACCGGCGGCAGCGACTTTCGGGCGGCCGTTCGGGAAGGCGGTCTTGAACTTGCCCGTCAGGCGGACGGCCAGTTTCTGCTTGCGGCCGCGAGGGTTGAAGCCCGCCATGTTTTCACGCATGAGACGGTCTGCCGAGGTGCTGTCCACCAGATCGCTGGCTTCAGAGGACTCGATCAGCGTGGTGAGGCTCAGGCCCTCCTTGTTTTCCACTTCAAAAGCACCGCTGGTCATCATCAGCAGCGACTGAAGGTCGGCAGTGAGACGGTCGGTGGAGTTAAGCGCTTCACGAGGAAGGTGCAGGGCCACCGGATTGGCACGTCCTTGCATGACCGTGCGGTAGTTCACGTCTGCCACCACGGTAGTCTTGTTGTAGCCGACACCCCAGGCCTTGAAAAGATTGGGCAGATCGGACACTGGGTTGACCACACCGCCGGGCTGGCCGGTCATGGGGTTCTGCTGGTTGCTGTAGACGCGCTCAGCCACGACGTTCTGCGGATCCACCATGGCGATCACCTTGCCGCCCTTGAGGAGGTACTGGTCGATGGCATACTCTCCCAGCTCGGTGATGTCGGCGGGGTGGATGACTACCAGAACTTCCGGAATCTTGGTCACGGCGCTGCCGTTCTCAGTCGCCTCATACGTGATGGTCGGGCTGTTCATGGTGAACTCGCGCACGTCGTAGTCCAGGCGCAGGCGCTGCACCAGCACCCAGGGGGCCTGGCCTTGCTGGCGCTGGAAAGGGAACATCGGCGAACCCATGACCGGCATGGTGCTCATCACACCCACCACAGGCTGGCTGGGGGAAGACACCTTTTTGATGGCGCGGGCGACGTTGTACTCCAGGGAGGTTTCTTCCGCCGGGTTCAGGAACGGCAGCACCTCCTTGCGGGAGGCACACTGGATGGCGATGCCGAGGTAGATGTTGTCTC